>NZ_DBGFPE010000006.1:0-93614 GCF_048526665.1 Candidatus Allofournierella excrementavium | reverse complement strand
CGCAATGCGGTCTCTCTGGGCGGCGACAGCGACACCCTTGCCTGCATCACCGGCGGCATTGCCGAAGCTTTTTACGGGATGCCGCAGGAACTGCGGGACGAGACTTTGAAACGTCTGCCGGAGAATATCCGGGAAGGATATGAGCTGTTTCGGTGGAACATCGGCCAGAGATAAGACATTCGGAGAACCAAGGAGCAGATACAACACACTCGTGATGTGAAGTATCTGCTCCTTGGTTTTTAATAAGACTCGATGAAGGGCGTCTTGCATCGGCCTGAAAAATCCGATATACTGAACCCAGAGAGTATATCGAATTTTTTGGGAAAAGGAGAGAACGGTATGGAACATCTTTATGAAAAGGCACTGGAAAGTGCGGAATATATCAAGACGCACACGAAAAAGCGCCCGAAGATCGCGGTGGTGCTGGGCTCCGGCCTTGGCAAGCTGACCGCGGACTTTACGGACACGGAAGAACTGTCCTACAAGGATATCCCCAACTTCCCGGTATCCACGGTGGCAGGACACAAAGGCGCATTGTTGGCTGGCAAGCTGGGGGACACGGAAGTCTACGCCATGGAAGGCCGCTTCCATTTCTATGAGGGCTACTCCATGAAGGAAGTCTGCTACCCGTTCTATGTGTTCAAGCTGTTGGGCGTGGAAAAGGTGGTGTTGACCAACGCCTGCGGCGGCATCAACCGGGAGTTTGCGCCGGGCACCCTGATGCTCATTACCGACTTCATCAACATGATGGGCACGAACCCCCTCATTGGCCCCAACGATGAGCGCTTCGGCCCCCGCTTCCCGGACATGACCGAATCTTACAGTCTGGAACTGCGGAACCTTGCCAAGCAGACTGCCGATGAACTGGGCATTGCCTACAAGGAGGGCGTTTACATGGGCTTTATGGGCCCTTGCTATGAAACGGCGGCTGAAATTCGCGCCTTTGCGGGGATGGGAGCCGATGCCGTGGGCATGAGCACCGTGCCGGAAACCATGGTCTGCAACTACATGGGCATGAAGGTACTGGCCGTCAGCTGCATCACTAACATGGCCACCGGCATCCAGACGGTCAAGCATAGCCACGCCCGCGTGCTGGAGATCGCAAATCAGGCAGGCGATACCCTGTGCCGATGGCTGGGTGCGGTGATTCAGAGAATGAAGTAAAAAAGATATACCATGAAAATCCTTTCGTTTGGTTCCCTCAACTACGATTATGCGCAGAGCATAGATGGCGTTTTGCCGGCGTATGATGTGCCGGAAAGCGCACTTTCCGACTATCTGCGGCCAGACTGGAGCGATGCGTGCATCAATGTCCGCACCGAGGAAGCCTACGAAACGGCCCATGAGGTGCTGCGGGCGGAAGGACTGTTTCTGGGCACATCGGCAGCAGCGGCTTTGCACGCAGCGGTGCAGGTGGGCCGCAGACCGGAGAATCAGGGAAAGAACATCGTGGTCATCGTCCCGGACAACGGCATGAAATATCTGTCTACGCCGATGTACCGGCAGAAATGATAAAAACACGATGATGCGACTGAATTTTGAAAAGATTGCATAGGATTTTATAAAAGTATTATTCTTTCATGAATTTTAGCACTCTTCTATTGACACTGCTAATGAACGGTGCTATAACAGTGGCGTGCTCAGGAGGAAGGGCAAAAGGAGAGCCGCAGGGCTCCCCGGAAAGCCTTTCTGAGTGGACGCTTCAGATTTTTTGCCCCGACCCGAACGCCGGGATTGGAGGAATGATTTATGCTTATGCCGACTGTTTTCCATGAAAACCTGTTCGATGATTTCTTCGATCCGTTCTGGAATGACGCTGCACTGGAACGTATGATGAACCGTGAGGCTCGTGGTGCCTTTGGTAAGCGTGGTGCAAACATGATGAAGACCGATGTCAAACAGACGGACAACGGCTACGAAGTAGCGGTTGACCTGCCGGGCTGCAAGAAGGAAGACGTTCAGATGGATCTGAACGACGGCTACCTGACCATTCAGGCAGTGCGCAGCCACAGCAACGACGAAAAGGATAAGAAGGGCCGCTATCTGCGGCGCGAATCCTTCTCCGGCACCTGCGCGCGCAGTTTCTACGTGGGCGATGTGAAGAAGGAAGACATCCACGCAAAGTTCGAGGATGGCGTCCTGCACGTCGAGCTGCCTGCTCCTCAGCAGACGAAGGCTTTGCCTGAGAACCCGAACCTGATCGAGATCGAGTAAATGCCGACCGTGTGCGCCAAGGCACAACGTACATAAGATGCCCCCGGAGAGCCGCAACAAGCTCTCCGGGGGCATTTTTGTTTCGCTATCTTTTCCGCAAGGGAAAACCATGGTATACTGAGAACAGCAACTCAGAATTTATGGAGGTACCTCACTATATCCTGTGAGCCGGGACAGCGGCTGACTTTTGCGGTATACTCCGTTCGGAAAGATCAAAGCGCATGGAGGTAAAAAGCATGCTGACCTATACCTATGTTTCAGAGGGAACGTTTGCCCTGATGGAAAAACCAAAGCCGGTGCTGCAGCACGAGCGGGACGCCATTGTAAAGGTGACCCTTGCCAGTATCTGCTCCAGCGATCTGCACATCAAGCACGGCAGCGTGCCCCGCGCGGTGCCCGGCATCACCGTGGGCCATGAGATGGTGGGCGTGGTGGAGCAGGTGGGCGCCGCCGTGACCACCGTGAAGCCCGGCGACCGGGTGACGGTGAATGTGGAGACCTTCTGCGGCGAGTGCTATTTCTGCCGCCACGGCTGGGTGAACAACTGCACCGACCCGAACGGCGGCTGGGCCCTGGGCTGCCGCATCGACGGCGGCCAGGCCGAGTATGTGCGGGTGCCCTATGCGGACCAGGGCCTGAACAAGATCCCGGACGCGGTGAGCGACCGGCAGGCGCTGTTCGTGGGCGACGTGCTGGCCACCGGCTACTGGGCGGCGCGCATCTCTGAGATACAGCCCGAGGACACGGTGCTCATCATCGGCGCGGGGCCCACCGGCCTGTGCACCCTCCAGTGCGTGCTGCTGCACCGGCCCCGGCGGGTCATCGTCTGCGACGTGGACGAGAGCCGCCTTGCCTTCGTGCGCGCCCACTGGCCCGATGTGCTGACCGCCGCCCCCGAGGGCCTCAGGGAGTTCGTGCTGGCGCACAGCGACCACGGCGGCGCCGATGTGGTGCTGGAAGTGGCGGGCAGCGACGCAACCTTCCGCATGGCGTGGGACTGCGCGCGCCCCAACGCCATCGTCACGGTGGTGGCCCTCTACGACGGGCCGCAGGTGCTGCCTTTGCCGGAGATGTACGGCAAGAACCTCATCTTCAAGACCGGCGGCGTGGACGGCTGCGACTGCGAAGAGACCCTGTGCCTCATCGCGGAAGGCAAGATCGACACCACCCCGCTCATCACCCACACCTATCCCCTGAAGGACATCGCCGCGGCCTATGACCTGTTTGAAAACAGGCGGGACGGCGTTATCAAGGTGGCGGTTTCCATCGGCTGAACGGCACTGTGAAAAACAAAGGAGGCGGCCCCGCGCCATGGCGCGGGGCCGCCTCTTTTTTGCTTTGTGGTCCGGGCCTGCCTCACGGGCGGCTGCCGTAGTCCCGGGGGCCGTAAATGGCCGTGCCGATGCGCACGATGGTGGCCCCTTCCAGGATGGCGGCCTCAAAATCGCCGCTCATGCCCATGGAGAGGGTGTCCGGCAGGGCCGTCTGGTAGTGCTTTTCCTGCAGGCGGGTCAGCAGGCCGCGCATCTCGGCAAAAAAGGCGCGGGTCTCGTCGGGGGTGGCCCCGGCGGGTGGAATGGCCATCAGACCCCGCAGCCGCAGGTTCGCCGCCGCCTCGGCGGCTTCCGCCAGGGACCACAGCCCCTCGGGGGCGACGCCGCTCTTGCTGGCCTCGGCGCCGATGTTGATCTCGATGAGGATGTCCTGGGTCAGCCCCAGCCGGGCAGCGGCAGCGTCCACCTTGCGCAGCAGGTGCTCGCTGTCCACGCTCTCGATCATGGAGACGCGGCCCACCACCTTGTTCACCTTGTTGGTCTGCAAATGGCCGATGAAATGGCTGGGCTTGCCAAGGTAAGCCCCCGCGTCGCTCTTTTCCGTCAGCTCCTGCTCGTGGTTCTCACCGAACAGGTCGATGTCCAGCAGGGCGCTCTCCCGCACCTCTTCCACCGTGCGGGTCTTGCAGGCGGCGCACAGCAGCACATCCGCCGGGTCACGCCCCGCGGCGCGGGCCGCCTGCGCCATGCGGGCGCGGATGTCCTCCACCGCACGGGCCATCTGTTTCTTCGTTGCCATTGAAAAAACCTCTTTCCCACAGCCCTTCTTCGGGGTCACATTTGCTGATAGACGGCGCGCTCGCCGCCGATGTACTTGGGCCGGCAGCGGGCGCACAGAAAATGCGCCTTGCCGATGTGGTCAAAGCTCAGCCGCACCGGCACCGCCACCCGGCGCAGATGCATGCCGATCAGTGTGCCGCCGATGTCCAGCCCGGCTCCGGCGCGTATCTCCTCCACCAGCACCGGGTCAGTGAACGCCTGCCAGCAGTTGGTGGCCCAGCTGCCGCCGGCATGGGGCTGAGGCACGGCGTTGACCTCTTCATAGCCGTATTTCTCCGCCGCGGCCCGCTCCAGCACCAGGGCGCGGTTCAGATGCTCGCAGCACTGGGCGGCGAGCCAGAGCCCCCGCGCCTGCACGGCGGGCAGCACGCCCTCCAGCACGGCCCGGGCCGCCTCCATGCTGCTGTCCTTGCCGATGTGGCCGCCCACGATCTCGCTGCTGGAACAGCCCACCACAAAAATGTCGCCGGGCTTCAAATCTGCGGTGTCCAGAAGTTCCTCCGCCGCGGCGCGCGCCTGGCGGGTGATCTCGCAAAGCATTTCCTGCTCCATGCGAATGCCTCCCTTTCCCTCAAAAGTCCCTCCGGGGCGGCCGGCGCCCGCCGGCCGTCCTCTTTTTTGCTGTGACTACAGCATAGCATCGCGGCCGGGGCATGTCAAATCAAGTCTCCCTTTATATATATGTACGGCCGCCGCGGCGGCCTTTCCGGCAATTGAACAGAACGGACAAAAAACCGCCCGCAAACTTGTACAGTTTTTAACTTGTATTATAACGTTATATTATGATATTATGAGTTTGGAAAAAATACCACGGAGGAAAGGTGAGGTTTTGGGCATGAAAGAACGTCAGAAATGTCTTGTTCTGCTTTCGAAGAACGTGTTCCCGGCCACCGGCGAAGCGCCCTTCGACGGCTTTGTGGCGGTGGAGGGCAACCGCATCGCGGCGGTGGGGCCCCGGGCCGAGGCCGGCGAATGGGTGGAAAAGGCCACCCAGGTGCTGGAACTGGGCGACCGGGTGGTGACGCCCGGCTTTGTGGACGTGCACACCTTCTTCACCGGCTGGGCGCTGCTGAGCCTGGGCGCGGATTTCTCCGATGTGAAAACCGACGTGCAGAGTGTGGCCGCGCTGAAAGAATACGAAAAGACGGCCCCCGAGGGCACGGCGCTGTTCGGCCACAGCTGGCAGCCGGACGGGTTTGAAGTCACCGACGAGGCCCTGCTGGACAAGACCTGGCCGGACAAGCCGGTGGTGGTGTTCACGGCGGACCGGGGCACCTGCTGGATGAACAGCGCGGCCCGCCTGCGCTACGGCTTCGGACCGGAAAAATGCTATGCAGAGATGATCTGGAAGATGATCCGCGAGTATCTGCAGCTGCCCGGCATGAAGGAAAAGTACAAGGAATACATGCAGATGCTCAACGAGCGGGGCGTCACCACCATCAAGGAGATGACCTTCGACACCTACTACGGCTTTGCCGACAAGATGGAGGAGCTGGAAAAGGAGGACGCGCTGACCGTGCGCGTTTCCATGATGAGCCAGCCGGTGGGCGAGGGCATCAACATCGAGCACGGCAAGGAGATGTGCCGGCGCTTCACCGGGCCCTTCGTCTCCTTCTCCGGCTACAACCGCATGACCGACCGCTCTATCCCGTCCTCCATGGCGGAACTCATCGAGCCCTACAAGTCCCACCCCGGCATGACCAACACCGTGCCGGTGGAGTGGGACCTCATCGAGAAGGAGACCCACCTGGCGGACGAGAACGGCTTCCGCTACTCGCTGCACTGCCAGGGCGACGGCGCCATCCGCCACACGGTGGCCCTGTTCGACTCCTGCCAGAAGGATGAAAACGGCAAGCTCAAGCACCGCCACGCCATCACCGACCTGGAGTATTCCAACCCCGCCGACCTGGAAAAGTTCGGCGCGCTGGGCGGCATCGTGGAGGTCTATGCCCAGATCCAGTCGCTGGACAACAAGCAGGACGTGCTGGACATGATCGACGCGCAGCTGGGCGGCGACCGGGGCAAGAACTACTGGAACCGCCGCAAAATGTGGGATTCCGGCCTCACCGTCACCTGCGGCACCGACCTGCCCCTGCTCATCCCCAACATCCCCGAGGCCATCTACTGCGGCGTGGGCGGGCACTTTGCCGACGGCGGCACCTACAACGAGCAGAACATGCTCACCGTGGCCGAGATGCTCACCGCCTGGACCCACAACGGCCAGTACAACTGCTTCAACGAGGACCGTCTGGGCACCCTGGAGGCGGGCAAACTGGCGGACATCGCCGTGCTGGACGCCGATGTGTTCACCCTGCCGGTCGAGCAGGTGAAGGACGTGAAGGTGGCGCTCACCATCTCGGACGGCCGCATCGTCTACGACGCGCTTTAAAAAAGGAGGACCTTATGGCACACATCAGGCGGGAACAGCTGGCGGCCATCGGCATCCATTATGTGTATTACCCGCTGGACTACATGCTGGACGCCCAGGCCAAAGCCGGCTACAAGACCATCGAGATGCTGGGCATGGCGCCCCACTACCTCATGGACGAGACGGGCTTTCAGGACCCGGTGGAACTTCGGAAAAAGGTGGAGGCCCGGGGCATGACCATCGGGTGCTTCACCCCCGAATGCGCCACCTATTATTACACCATGAACGCCCCGGAAGGCGGCTTCCATGACCGCAGCATGGAATACTTCAAGCGCGGCATCGAAGCGGCGGAAAAGATGGGGGCAAAAAAGCTGCTGACCAACTGCATCGGCGCGCCCTTTGACGAAGAGTACGACCGGGCCTATGACCGGGCGGTGCGCAGCCTGCGGGAGCTGGCCAAAACCGCCGCCGACCACGGCGTGACCATCGCGGTGGAGACGGTGCGCCCGGAGGAGAGCCGGGTGGTCATCACCCTGCCGGAACTGGTGCGGCTGCTGAAGGATGTGGACAGCCCCTGGGTGAAGGCCGGCCTGGACACGGTGGCCATGGGCGTGGCGGGGGAGACGCCCCGCCAGTGGTTCGAGACCCTGGGCAGGGACATCGTGCACACCCACTTCATCGACGGGCGGCCCTACGCCCATCTGGTGTGGGGCGACGGGCTGTATCCCCTGGAGAAATACCTGGACGTGCTCAACGAGTTCGGCTACGAGGGGCTTCTTGGCCAGGAGATCACCGACGGGCGCTACTTCGACGACCCCGCGGCGGCGGACGCGCGCAACTTCCGGGCGTTCGAGCCGTTCTTTGAAAACTGAAAGGGGGAGACGAGATGGCGACGCCGAAACTCCGCCGCGAACAGGTGGCGGGCATGAACATCCACTATGTGAACTATTCGCTGGACTACTTCCTCGACGCGCAGCAGCGCCTGGGATTCAAGACCATCGAGCTCTGGTGCGCGGCTCCCCACGTCTGGCTGGACCACATGCGCTATTATGACGCAAAGGACATCCGCCGCAAGATCGAAAGCCGCGGCCTGGCCGTGCATGTGCTCACACCGGAAAACTGCACCTATCCTTATCAGTTCGCGGCAAAGGAGCCGGAGCACATCCGGCGCTCCTTCGGCTATTTTTCCAACGGCATCCGCCTTGCCGCCGAGCTGGGCTGCGAGTACATGGAAGTGAACTCCGGCTGGGGCTACTGGAACGAGGACAAGGAAGAGGCCTGGAAGCGCAGCGCCGACATGCTGCACCGGCTGGCCGAGGTGGCCAAAGAGAACAACGTCACGCTGGTGATGGAGTCCATCCGCCCGGAAGAGAGCCAGCTGGTGATCGACCTGCCCGCGGCGCAGAGGATGCTGCGGGAGGTGGACCACCCCAACCTCAAGGCGATGGTGGACACCTGCGCCATGGGCGTTGCGGGCGAAACGCTGGAGGACTGGTTCCGGGCCCTGGGTCCCGACATCCGGCACATGCACTTCATCGACGGCACGCCCTACGGCCATCTGGTGTGGGGCGACGGCAGCCATCATCTGGGCCGGTTCATCGAGACCCTCAACCGCTGCGGCTACGAGGGGTATCTGGGCCAGGAGATCACCGACGGCCGGTATTTCATGGACCCCGCCGCGGCGGACGCGCGCAACATGAAGAATTTTGAGCGCTACATCGAAGATTGACTTTTTCAAACCATATTCACTGCAAAAGGAGAAGAGAATCATGAAAGCAAATGAAGTTATCAAGAAGGTACTGGCGGAGCACGGCGAGATCACCGAGGTGTACTGGGTGGCCTGCGGCGGCAGCCTGATCGACCTGTATCCCTCCCACTTCATGATGACTGTGGAGAGCGCCAAGACCTCCTCCGGCTGGCACACCGCCAAGGAGTTCCTGGTGGCCACCCCCAAGAAGCTGGGCAAGCACAGCATGGTGGTGATGTGCAGCCACTCCGGCAACACCAAGGAAGCGGTGGACGCCGCTGTGCTGGCCTATGAGCGGGGCGCGGCCGTGGTCACCCTGACCGACAACGCCGGTTCCAAGGCGGACGACCCCCGTTTCATCGCCTGGGTCTACCCCTGGGGCGACGGCGTGCCCACCGCCGAGGTGCCGCTGGGCATCTGCCCCATGCTGGCCGCCGAGCTCATCAAGGCCCAGGAGGGCTTTGACAAGTACGACGCGCTGGTGGAAGGCATCGCCAAGATGGACGGCATCATCGCCAAGGCCAAGGTGAAGGTGAACGCCGAGCTGGGCGAGAAGTTCGCCGACCTGTGCGAGGAGAACAAGTTCTTCTACATCCTGGGCTCCGGCGCCAACTTCAGCCAGACCTACGGCTTTGCCATCTGCAGCCTGATGGAGATGCAGTGGCAGAACTGCTGCTACATCCACTCCGGCGAGTATTTCCACGGCCCCTTCGAGTGCACCGAGCCGGGCGTGTTCTACTTCCTGCAGATGGGCTCCTCCTCCGCCCGGGTGATGGACGAGCGGGCGCTGGCCTTCCTCAAGACCCACACCGACCGCCTGATGGTGCTGGACGCGCTGGAATACGGCATGGCCGATGTGGACGAGGGCGTGCGCGCCTATCTGGAGCCGGCCCTGTTCTACGCCATGAACGTGGAGCTGCGCGCCGCCCGCGGCAAGCGCTTTGACCACTCTCCCGAGATCCGCCGCTACATGGGCATCGAGAAGTATTGATTTTTAAGAAAAGGAGCGAAAGAACGATGGCATATCAGGTGAAGGTCCTGGGCTTTGGTGACAATGTCGTGGACAAATACGAGCACATCAAAACCATGTACCCCGGTGGCAACGCGGTGAACTTTGCCGTGTTCGCCAAAAAGCTGGGGGCCGAGCGCAGCGCCTACATGGGCATCTTCGGCTCGGACAAAGAGGCCGAACACGTCATCGCCTCCCTGCAGGAGGAGGGCGTGGAGCTGGTGAAGTGCAAACAGGTCATCGGCGAGAACGGCGCGGCCCGGGTGACGGTGAACCCCGAAAACGGCGACCGCATCTTCCTGGGCTCCAACGAGGGCGGCATCCGCGGCGACATGCTCTATGCGCTGGACCGCTTCTCCATCGAGTATGTGAAGGGCTTCGACCTGGTGCACTCCGGCAACTACTGCTTCACCGAGCGGGAGCTGCCCAAGATCAAGGCCGCGGGTGTGCCCATCAGCTTTGACTTCTCCGACGATTCCACCGACGAGTACTACGAGCGCATCGCCCCGCTGGTGGACTACGCCTTCATGTCCTGCAGCGACATCTCCAAAGAGGAGACCTACGAAAAGCTGAAGAAGGTGTCGGCCCTGGGGCCCAAGTTCGTCTGCGCCTCCCGCGGCGACGAGGGATGCATCGCCTATGACGGCGCCGAGTTCTACGTCCAGGGCATCAAGCCCGTGGAGAACATGGTGGACACCATGGCCGCCGGCGACAGCCTGCTCACCGCCTTCCTGGTGAACTACCTCGCCCGCGAGAAAGAGGGCAAGGGCGGCCCCGAGGCCATCCGGGAGAGCCTGGACCTGGCCGCCGGCTTTGCCGCCAACACCTGCGGCCTGGCGGGCAGCTGGGGCCACGGCAAAGTGTACGAATAAAAAGCACCGCCTTGTTACCAGAGCGGGAGCGGCGGCGCCGCTCCCGCTCTGCGCTATTTTGCAGCAAAAGGAGGAGAAAGAGAATGGAAAAAACTGTGGCGGCCGTGGGCTTCTGCTGCGCGGACGTGTACGAAAAGCTGAACAAGTTCTATCCCACCGGCAACGGCGTGGACTGGGGCGTGCATCTGGCCCGCATGGGCGTGCCCGTGAGCGTGGTGAGCGTGGTGGGCACCGACAGCTACGGCGAGAAGATGAAAGAGGCCCTGGCGGCGGAAGGCATCGACATCTCCCATCTGCGCACCGAGCCCGGCGACACCTGCAAGATGATGATGGACCTGAAAAACGGCACCGACCGGGTGCATCTGGAAGAGATCGAAGGCGTCATGGCCGACTACGCCCTCACCGATGAGGAATTCGGGTTCGTGGCGGGCCACACCATGCTGCACACCGACCTGTTCGGCAAAGTGCTGGACCGCCTGCCCGCCTGGAAAGCCAAGGGCGTGCAGGTGGTGATGGACTTCTCGGTGTTCAGCGAGGACCCGGAATACCAGTGTGAAACTCTGTTCCCCTATGTGGACTATGTCTTTCTCTCCTACGACGGCAAGAAGGACGAGCACATCAAGGAGTGGGTGAAGAAGATCCACTCCTACGGCCCCAAGCTGGTCACCGCCACCATGGGTGAACTGGGCAGCATCTGCTACGACGGCACCACCCTGTATGAGTACGGCATCGTGCCCACCGAAGTGGTGAACACCGTGGGCGCGGGCGACAGCTACATCGCCGGCTTCACCTACGGCATCCTGAACGGGTGGAGCGTGCCGGAGTGCATGAAGAAGGGGGCGGAAGTCTCCAGCGCGGTGGTGGCCCGGTTCGAGCCGTACTGAGCGCGGAAAACACAGAAAGAAGGGAAACGACCTTGCTGATCGATATGCACATCCATCCCATTTTTTACGGGCCCATCTGCGGGGATGAAAAGGAAGTGGCCTTCCGGGGCGACACCTTCGGGGTGTGGAAACAGGGGCCCATGGAGTTCGACGAGCTGTTTGCCGAGTGGGACGTCTGCGGGCTGACCCAGGCGGCGCTTCTGCCGCTGGACGTGACCACCACAGCCGGCGGCTGGGTGGTGAACAACGACCAGGTGGAGGCGCTGTGCAAACTGCACCCGGACAAGTTCTACGGCTTTGCCAGCGTGGACCCCCACCGGGCGGATGCGCTGGAAGTGCTGGAACGGGCCTTTTTCCAGCAGGGGCTGCGGGGGTTGAAACTGAACCCCGCCAAGCAGCGCTTCGACCCGGCGGACGAAAGGATGGAGCCCATCTACGCCTTGTGCGAGCGGGAGAACAAACCCATCATCTTCCACGCGGGCCTCTCCTGGGAGCCCAACACCCCCAGCCGCTTTGCCCATCCGCTGGCCTTTGAGGAGGTGGCCATCCGCCACCCGGGCCTGCGCATCTGCCTTGCCCACTTCGCCTGGCCCTGGGTGCGGGAGATGGTGATGCTGATGATAAAATACCCCAACGTCTACACCGACACCGCCCTGCTCTATGTGGATTCCCCCGAGGAGCAGATGATGGAGCTGTTCACCAAAGACATGGGCCCCATGTGGTTCGAGCGGTGCTTCCCCCGGCAGGTGATGTTCGGCTCCAACGGGCCCCGCTTCCGCGCCTTCAAGCTCAAGCGTGCGCTGGACAAGGTGCCCATGCGGGAGTTCGCCCGGGAGGATCTCTACTGGAAAAATGCGCTGCGCTTTCTCAGCGGCGGGGAGGTGTGAGTCATGGTCGTGCTGAAGACCATCCGGCATTTGAGCAAGGATGTGGAAGAGTATTTCAACATCACCCGGCAGGTGCATGACATCGTGCGCCAGAGCGGCGTGAAAAACGGCCTTGTGGCGGTCATCACCGCCCACACCACCACAGGCATCCTGGTGAACGAGGCGCTGCCCTGCGTGGAGGCGGATATTTCGGAGATGCTGGAAAAAACAGTTCCGCTGGAAGCGCCCTATCTCCACGCCCATTTCCTGCCCACCTACGGCGCCACCAGCAACAACTCCCAGGGGCATCTGAAAAGCGTGCTCACCGGCAACCACTGCCTGTTCCCCGTCATCGACGGCGAGATCGTCTGCGGCGGGGCGCAGGACATCTATCTGGCGGAGTTCGACGGCCCCCAGCTGCGCAAGGTGTATGTGGAAGTGATGGGGGAGTGACGGCCCCATGAAAACGATTTTGTGCTTCGGAGATTCCAACACCTTCGGCAGCGTGCCCGGCACCGGCGGGCGCTACGGGCGGCAGGTGCGCTGGCCCTGCCGCATGGAGCGGCTCTTGGGCGAAGGATACGAGGTGGTGGCGGAGGGCCTTCCCGGCCGCACCACCGTCTTCACCGATTACATCGAGCCGTACCGCGCCGGCATCGAGCAGATCGTTCCGGCGGTGCAGAGCCACGCGCCCGACGTGCTGGTCATCATGCTGGGCACCAACGACACCAAGGCCCGCTATCATGTGAGCGCCGCGGAGATTGGCTTCGGCATGGAGGAGCTGCTGCTGCGCCTGCGCACGGCGTATCCCTTTTCCGATGTGCCGCAGGTGGTGCTTGCGTCGCCCGCGCCGCTTCGCTGCGCGCCGGGGGCGGAATTCTCCGCCGAGAGCGTGGAGAAGTCCCGGCTCCTAGCCCCCATCTATGAGGACATTGCCCGGCGGTTCGGCTGCGCCTACTTCGACGCGGGCGCGTTCGCGGCCCTGGGGCAGGACGGCATCCACTTCACCCCGCAGGACCACGAGGAGATGGCCCGGCGGGCCGCGGCCGCCGTCAGAGCGCTGTTCGAATGAAAGGAAAAAGCCTGTTCCGGCTGTGCCGGAACAGGCTTTTGCAAAAGGGCGGGATTCAGATGTTGAACACGAAACGGCTGCCCACGATGTACTGCCGCCCGATCACCAGCGGCTTGCCCTCGCCGTCCAGGAAATAGGCGTTCATATAGAACATGGGGTCGCCGGTGATGACGCTCAGGTAAGAGGCCTGCTCCGAGGAGGCGCGCACGATCTCCAGCGTGCAGGACACGGTGGATTCCGGGCGGCGGCCGTAGCGGCTCTCCAGATAGTCGAACAGGGAGGCGTTCGTCAGGTCCTCGTAGGCGGTGAGAAGCCCCTTGAAGGGCTCGTAGGGGAAGAAGTTGTTCTCCAGCATGATGGGCTCGCCGTCCGCCGTGCGCACCCGCTGCAGAAAGATCACATCCGACTGGGGCGGCAGGCCCAGAAAACGCACTTCGTCCGAGCGGGCGGGGCAGCGCAGAATGTTCACCACCTGGGCGCCCGGCTCCATGCCGCAGGCGCGGCAGGCCTCGGAAAAGCCCATCACGTCCTTGTCATGGGTGATCTTGCGGATGACCTTGGGCTGGCTGACATAGGTGCCTTTGCCCTGCTTTTTCACAAGATAGCCCTCGCTGCAAAGCTCCTCCACCGCGCGGCGCACCGTGATGCGGCTGACGTGATACAGCTCGGACAGTTCCGACTCGGAGGGGATCTTTTCATCCGGGGCATATTTGCCTTCCGTCAGCGCGGCCTTGATGTCCTCCATCAGCTGCTGATACAGCGGAATGAGCGAATCCTCGTTGAGTTGAAAATCCATGGTTTGGGTTCCTGCCTTTCGCCCCGCGTCCACGGCGCGGGAAGTTGGTATACAGTATTCTATCGTATTTTGCTGAATGTTTCAAGAAGCGGTTGGGCAGAACGACAAATTGCTGTGTTAAATTTGAAAAAAACTGGTGGATTGTGTTATAGATATGTTATATTATGTAACATAACGTTATAAAACAGCATGGAGGGAAAACAATGTCGTTTCTCAAGGAACTGTTTAAAACGGAAAAACCCATCATCGGCCTGCTGCACCTCAAACCGCTGCCGGGCGACCCCTTTTATGCCCCCGGCGGCAGCATGGACGATGTGATCGCCTGCGCCCGGGCGGACCTGGACGCGCTGCAAAAGGGCGGGGTGGACGGCGTGCTGGTGACCAACGAGCTCAGCCTGCCCTATGAGAAAAAGGTGTCCGGCGTCACGCTGGGGGCCATGGGCATGGTGGTGGGGGTGCTGCGGGAGCAGTTCCGGGTGCCCTTCGGCGTGGAGGCCATCTACGACGGCGACGCCACCATGGAGCTGTGTGCCGCCACCGAGGCCGACTTCACCCGCTGCCTGTTCACCGGCGCGTGGGCGGGCGACCTGGGCCTTGTGGACCGGGACGTGGCCAAAACCCTGCGGCTCAAAGCCGCCCTGCGGCTGGACGCGCTGAAACTGTTCTACTTCGTCACCAGTGAGGGCGAGGTGTATCTGAACGACCGCTCCACGGTGGACATCACCAAGAGCATGCTGTTCAACTGCCGGCCGGATGCGCTGGTGGTGGGCGGCGCGGCGGCGGGGGTGGGCCCCGGCGGCGAGCTGCTGGAGCAGGTGCGCGCCGCCGCCGGAAAGGTGCCGGTGGTGTGCGGCACCGGCTGCCGCAGAGAGACGGTGGCGCAGATCCTTCAAAACTGCGATGGGGCCTTCGTGGGCACCACCTTCAAAAAGGACGGCGTGTTCGAAAACCGGGTGGATGAACAGCGGGTGAGGGAGTTCATGGACGCGGTGAAAGCGATGCGGGGGGATGCGTGATGAAATACTTTATGGGCATCGACGTGGGCACCAACGAGACCAAAGGCGTGCTCATCGACCAGACCTGTGCCATCGTGGCTTTCGCCAGCCGCGGGCATGAGCTGCTGAATCCCCGGCCCGGCTTTTTCGAGCATGACGCGGAGGCCACCTGGTGGGGCGATTTCTGCGCCGTCTCCCGCCAGCTGCTGCAGGAAAGCGGAGTGTCCGCCGCCGACGTGGGCTGTGTGGGCCTCTCGGCACTGGGGTGCGACTGCGTCCCGGTGGACGCCGAGGGCACGGCGCTGTGCAATGCCATCCTCTACGGGGTGGACAGCCGCAGCCACAAGGAGATCGAATGGCTCTATGACTACTATGGCAGGGAAGAGGCCGAGCGGCTCTACGGCCACGAGCTCTGCTCCTCGGACATCGCCCCTAAAATTCTGTGGGTGAAGAACAACCTGCCCCAGGTCTACGCCAAAACGGCCAAGTTTCTCACCGGCTCCTCCTATCTCTGCGCCAAGCTGACGGGGGAGTACACCATCGACCGCTATCTGGCCGAGGATTTCGCGCCGCTCTACGACCTGAAGCGCGACACGGTGGACGAGGAGCACTGCGGCCTCTACTGCCGGCCGGACCAGCTGGCCCGGGTGATGAACGCCACCGACGTCGCCGGCACGGTGACGGCAAAGGCGGCGGCCCAGACCGGCCTTGCCCAAGGCACCCCGGTGCTGGTGGGCACGGGGGACTCCGGGGCGGAGGCCATCTCCACCGGCGTGTTCCGCCCGGGAGACATCATGGTCCAGATGGGCTCCAGCTGCTACTTCGTCTACCTCACCGACCATCTGCTGAACGAGCCCCGGCTGTGGCCCGGCACCTTCATCATCCCGGGGGTCTATTCGGTGTGCGCGGGCACCAACACCGCCGGCACCCTGACCCGGTGGATGCGGGACGAGTTTTACAAGGACGCCCTGGCCGCCGAGGCGGCGGGGGGCGAAAACGCCTACACCGCAATGGTGCGGGAGGCGGCGGCCATTCCCGCCGGCAGCGAGGGACTGGTGTGCCTGCCCTACTTCGCGGGCGAGCGCACCCCGCTGAACGACCCCTTTGCCAAGGGGGTGTTCTTCGGCCTTTCGGTCAAGCACACCCGAGCCCACATGGTCAAGGCCGGGCTGGAGGGCATCGCCTACACCATCGCCGCCCACCTGGACCTTCTGGAAAAGGAGCACGGCGAGCCGCTGCGCCGCATCATGGCGGTGGGCGGCGGCACCAAGAACCCCGTATGGCTGCAGGCGGTGGCAGACGTGACCGGCCGCCAGATCTGCACCGCAAAGGTGACGGTGGGCGCGGCCTTCGGCGACGCCATCATGGCGGCGCTGGCGGGCGGAGCCTACGCGGACTGGGACGAGCTGGCGAAGGTCATCACCGCCGACCGGGTCATCTGCCCGGACATGCAGGCCCACGCCGTCTATGAAAAGCAGCGGGTGGTGTTCAACGAGCTGTATGCCCGCAACCGGGACCTGATGAAGAGCCTGTGACGGGGCGGAAAGGAAGATGTGAAAATGGAACAGTGCGAATTGTGCGGCCGGCGGGAAGGCGTGCGGGAGGCCGCCGTCTATCTGGACGGCGAGAAAAAGACCGTGCCGGTGTGCGCCCCCTGTGTGTATGAGGCCATGCGCAAGAACCGCTACGGCCTCGGCTTCGGCCTGGGGCTGCAGCTGTGCTGGTTCGTGGTGGCAGGGCAGGGGCTGCTCAGCGTGGCGGGGGCCTTTGCCGCGGTGATGGCGGTCTATGGCCTTGTCCGCCTTGTGCTGTTGCTGGCGGCGCATCTGGCGCTTCGGGCGGGCGGGGAGAAGCCCGTGCCCGACTGGGTCTGGAAATACGCCATGGCCCAGGCTGTGACCGAGGACGCACTGCGGGACGCTTTTTCAGAGAAAATATGCAACGTGAAGGTGCAGACGCCCCGGGAATACGAGCGCACTCACACCGCAAAATAACGGGCCTGTCCGGCCTGCGCGGACAAAGTGTAAAACCGCTTTTTACAAAACGTCAAAAAATGAACCGAATATTTATAATAAACTCTGAAAATGACCCGACAGGGTTGACGAAGGTAATAACACGTTATATTCTATATATAACGTTATAATACAACTTAGAGCGTTGTATTATGGCCCTGCGGGGCGAATCTTTAAGGAGGGTATCGTATGCAGAAAAAGAAGAAATTCGAACTGCCTCATGTCTATACGATCGCGTTCTTGCTGATCATCCTGTTCGCGGTGTTGACATGGATCGTTCCTTCGGGCCAGTTCGAGCGCACCGAGATGGAAACGGCCGCCGGCACCCGTGAGGTCGCGGTGGCGGGCACTTATCAGGAGGTGCCCAAGGTGGACGAGGAGGGCAATGACCTGCGGCAGGGCCTTGCCGAAGTCCTGATGGCGCCCACCCGCGGCATTCAGCAGGCCAGCGACGTGGTGGCTTTCGTTCTGCTGATCGGCGGCTCCTTCGCCATCCTCACCAAGACCAACGCCATCAACGCCGGCATGAGCCGCGTCATCAAAAAGCTCAAGGGCAAGGACATCCTGCTCATCCCCGTTGTGATGATCCTGTTCAGCATCGGCGGCACCACCTTCGGCATGTCGGAGGAAGCCCTTCCGTTCTATGCCATCTTCATGCCCATCATCATGAGCCTGGGCTATGACTCCATGACCGCCTTCATGGTTTGCTTCCTCGGGCCTCAGATGGGCTACATCGGCTCCACCGTCAACCCCTTCAACGTGCTGATCGCCCAGGGCGTTGCGGGCATCCAGGGCAACCCCCAGCTGTGGTTCCGCTTCATCCAGTACGCGGTGTTCACCGCCATCGGCATCGTCTGGGTCATGATGTATGCCCGCAAGGTGAGGAAGAACCCCACCTGCTCCATCACCTACAAGGACGACTTTGCCAAGCGTGAAGAGTTCGCCGTGGAGGGCGTCAATGCGGACATGCCCTTCACCCTGCGCCAGAAGCTGGTGCTCATCGTGTTCGCCGTGGGCATGGGCGTCATCGTCTGGGGCCTGGTGACCAAGGGCTGGTACATGGACGAGATCAGCATGGTCTTCCTGGCCATCGGTCTGCTGTCCGGCATCGTGGGCGGCCTCGGCGAGAAGGAAATGGCCGAGGAGTTCGTGAAAGGCATGGCGGACTTCGTCTACGCCGCTGTGATCATCGGTATCGCCCGCGGCATCCTGGTGGTGGCCGAAGGCGGCATGATCATCGACACCATCCTGAACGCCCTCGCCAATCTGCTGGCCGGCGTGCCCGCCGCGGTGTTCACCACCATGATGTACTTCGCCCAGGCGTTCCTGAGCATCCTGGTGCCCTCTTCCTCCGGTCTGGCCGCTCTGACCATGCCGGTCATGGCTCCGCTGACCGACCTGATGGGCGTCAACACCGAAGCCTCTGTCACCGCTCTGTGCATCGCCAACCAGACCATGAACACCATCAGCCCCACCGCCGGCATGACCGTTGCCGGTCTGGCGGTGTGCAAGATCAGCTTCCCCCAGTGGTGGAAGACCTGCTGGAAGTTCATGATCGTGGTTGTGGTCGTGGGCATCGTGTTCACCGCCATCTCCGGCATGCTTCCCGCCTGACCGGGGCAAACCAACCGATCCCTTGTCCCCCGGGTGCGGCGCTCTCGCCGCACCCGGGGGCTTTTTTTGCCCGCGGCAGGGGAGAAGGGGCGGACTGGCACCTTCGGCTCCCCATATAAATAAGGAATATAAGAGGAGCCGCTGCGGGGAAAAAGCGGAGGCCCTTTTCAGAAAAATGTACATTTCCTGATTTTGGCCTTCCATTTTTTGTTTCGGGAAAAACTGCCAAAATGCATCCTGCGTGAACAAACGTGTATATTATTTAACAGCAGTTCCCGCATTTGGTTTTATCAGGTGACGGGTTTATTCATTTATTCACGGAATTTGGAATTTTATGCGCTTTCTTTGAGTAAAGTGCTGAAAAATTTTCCCGTATCGGGCAATAAAGTTGGCAAAATCGTACAATTTGTGATATAATAAAAGTCCAATGAGGGGCCTTCGAAAGGGTTATTATAATGGCAGATCATGAACTTGGTTCCACTTTCGCGCGGGTGGTATCCAAAATCCACATTCATGTACATTTTAAAAGTAGGAGAAGCTATGAAAGGTATTTGTGTTCGCAGTGAGATCAATCCTCTGAAGAAAGTTCTTCTTCATCGCCCCGGCAAGGAGCTGCTGCATCTGACCCCCGATCGTCTTCCCGAGCTTCTTTTTGATGACATTCCCTTCCTGAAAGTTGCTCAGCAGGAGCACGACGCTTTCGCCCAGATCCTGCGGGACAACGGCACCGAAGTGGTCTATCTGGAAGACCTGATGACCGACGTGCTGAACCTGCACCCCGAACTGGTCGAGCCCTTCCTGTATCAGTGGCTGTTCGAAGGCAACATCAAGACCAAGCGTTGGCAGGATAAGCTGTATGACTACCTGATCAACAACTTCAAGGGCAAGGCCCTGGTCGAGAAGACCATGGAAGGCATCACCCTGAAAGAGATGGGCGGCGCTTCCGCTTACTCCCTGCAGGACCTGATCGCCCCCGCCGACGACCTGATCGTCGATCCCATGCCCAACCTGTACTTCACCCGCGACCCGTTCGCCTCTGTGGGCACCGGCGTGTTCCTGCACAAGATGCGTTTCCCCACCCGCTGCCGTGAGACCATCTACGCCGACTACATCTTCAAGTATCATCCCGACTTTGAGGGCCTGATCACCCGCTACTACGACCGTGACTTCCACGCCAACATCGAGGGCGGCGACGTGCTGAACCTCACCGAGGACACTCTGGCCATCGGTATCTCCCAGCGCACCAGCCCCGACGCGATCGAGATCGCGGCCCGCAACCTGTTCACCGATCCCAATGCCAAGATCCGCACCGTCCTGGCCTTCGACATCCCGGCCTGCCGTGCGTTCATGCATCTGGATACCGTGTTCACCCAGATCGACGTGGATAAGTACACCGTGCATCCCGCCATCCTGGGCCCCCTGACCGTCTACGAGATCACCCCGGGCAAGGACGATCCCGCCGATCTGCAGATCAAGCGCGTGGATTCCGACCTGGAGCACATCCTGGAGCACTACACCCACGTGGACAAGGTCCATCTGATCTACTGCGGCGGCGACGACCTGATCGCTGCGGCTCGCGAGCAGTGGAACGACGGCTCCAACACCCTGTGCATCGCCCCCGGCAAGATCGTTGTCTATCAGCGCAACGATGTGACCAACGCCATCCTGCGCGACGCCGGCATCACTGTTCTGGAGATGCCCTCCGCCGAGCTGAGCCGTGGCCGCGGCGGCCCGCGCTGCATGTCCATGCCTCTGATCCGGGCAGAATAACAAAAACATCAGAAAAATCAATCTATACTTTCCTTAAGGAGGAAATTACACAATGGGAATCAACATTAGAGGCCGCAGCTTCCTGACCCTGCTGGACTTCACCCCCGAAGAGATCAACTACCTGCTGGACCTGTCCGCCGAGTTCAAGCGGATGAAGAACAACGGTGTTGAGCACAAGTGGCTGACCGGCAAGCAGGTAGTCCTGCTGTTCGAGAAGACCTCCACCCGCACCCGCTGCGCCTTCGAAGTGGGCGCCCGCGACCTGGGCATGGGCGTGACCTTCCTGGATCCCGGTTCTTCCCAGATGGGCAAGAAGGAATCCCTGGCCGACACCGCCAAGGTTCTGGGCCGTATGTACGACGGCATCGAGTACCGCGGCTTCAAGCAGTCCGTGGTCGAGGATCTGGCCCGTTACTCCGGCGTGCCCGTGTGGAACGGCCTGACCGATATGTTCCACCCCACCCAGATGCTGGCTGACATCATGACCGCCCGCGAGGAGTTCGGCGATCTGCGCGGCCGCAAGCTGACCTTCTTCGGCGATGCCCGCAACAACGTGGCCAACTCTCTGATGGTCGTCAGCGCCAAGCTGGGCATGCACTTCTGCGCCTGCGGTCCCAAGGACCTGATGCCTTCTCCCGAGCTGGTCGAGAAGTGCCAGGCCGTTGCCGCCGAGACCGGCGCCGTGCTGGAGTTCACCGACGACGTCAAGAAGGGCGCCGAGAACTGCGACATCGTCTACACCGACATCTGGGTCTCCATGGGCGAGCCCGACGAGATCTGGGCCGAGCGCATCAAGCTCCTGCTGCCCTACCAGGTGAACAAGGAACTGATGGCCATGGCCAAGCCCACCGCCATCTTCCTGCACTGCCTGCCCTCCTTCCATGACCTGGAGACCACCGTTGGCCAGGACATCTACAAGAAGTTCGGCCTGCCCGCCATGGAAGTCACCGACGACGTGTTCCTGGGCAAACAGGCCCGTCAGTTCAACGAGGCTGAGAACCGTATGCACACCATCAAGGCTGTGATGTACGCGACTCTGAAGTAAGACTATGGGTAAGAGAATCGTAGTGGCGCTGGGGGGCAACGCCCTTGGAAATACCCCCGAAGAGCAGCTGAAGCTGGTGCAGGAGACAGCCAAGCCCATCGTGGACCTGGTGGAAAAAGGCTACGAGGTCATCATCGGCCACGGCAACGGCCCCCAGGTGGGCATGATCAACCTGGCCATGGAGTTTTCCGCCAACAAGGGCGGCAACACCCCGTATATGCCGTTCCCCGAGTGCGGCGCCATGACCCAGGGCTACATCGGCTATCACCTGCAGCAGGCCATCCAGGCCGAGCTGAACGCCCGCGGCATCCGCAAGCCCTGCGCCACCGTGGTCACCCAGGTGGTCGTGGACGAGAAGGATCCCGGTTTTGCCAAACCCACCAAGCCCGTGGGCAGCTTCTACACCAAGGAAGAGGCCGACGCCATCGCCGCTGAGAAGGGCTTCATCTTTGTGGAGGACTCCGGCCGAGGCTACCGCCGGGTCGTTCCTTCCCCCATCCCTCAGCGCATCGTTGAGCTGGACGTGGTGGAGCAGCTGGTGTCTGCCGGCGCCATCGTGATCACGGTGGGCGGCGGCGGCATCCCCGTGGTGGAGACCGAGACCGGCCTCAAGGGTGTGGCGGCCGTCATCGACAAGGACCGTGCCAGCGCTCTGCTGGCCCGGGACGTGAAGGCTGACGAGCTGATCATCCTCACCGCTGTGGACCGCGTGTGCATCAACTTCAACAAGCCCGACCAGCAGGAGCTTCCCTCCATGACGCTGGCCGAGGCCGAGGAGTACATCGGCCAGAAGCAGTTCGCGCCCGGCAGCATGCTGCCCAAGGTGCAGTCCTGCATGGAATTTGTCAAAGGCAACACCAACGGCGGTGTTGCGCTCATCACCTCCCTTGCCCGGGCGGCGGACGCTCTGGAAGGGAAAACCGGTACCATCATCAAACCGTAATCTTCCGAAATAGTAAAAATCGCTTTAAGAAAAGAGGAGAAATAGTATGGGCAACAAGAAAAAACGCCGTTCGCTAAGCACATTTGCGATCCTGATCGTTGTGCTTCTGCTCGTGTCCGCCGCCACCTGGCTGGCCAGCGGTCAGACCTACACCGACGCTGAGACCGGTGAGCAGGCCGTCGTGGTCGGTGCGAGCCTCAGCGACATCCTGATGGCTCCCATCGGCGGCTGGCACGACGCCGGCGACGTGATCGGCTTCGTGTTCTGCCTTGGCGCCTTCCTGTCCATCCTGAACGCCACCGGCGCGCTGGAGACCGGCATCCATGTGCTGGTGAAAAAACTCCACGGCAAAGAGCTGGCCCTTGTTTGGATCCTGATGTTCCTGTTCTCTGTGGGCGGCACTACATACGGCATGGGTGAGGAGACCGTTGGCTTCTACATCCTGCTCGCTGCCACCATGATGGCTGCCGGCTTCGACCCGCTGGTCGGCGCCGCGACGGTTCTGCTGGGCGCCGGCTCCGGTGTTCTCGGCTCCACCATCAACCCCTTCGCCACCGGCGCTGCGGTTGCCGCTGCTAGCGACGCAATGAAAGCCATGAACACAGAAGTGAACATGGGCATTGTTTACGTCGAGGCCATCATCCTGTGGCTGGCCACCTACTTCATCTCCGCACTGTTCGTTACCCGTTACGCCAAGAAGGTCAAGGAGGGCAAAGGCTCCATCCTGACCGCCGACCAGCTGGACGAGTGCAAAAAGGCTTACGGCTCCTCCACTGAGATCGACGCCAACGTGAAGCTCACCGGCCGCCAGAAGGGCGTGCTCGTGGTCTTCGGCCTGTCCTTCGTGGTCATGATCCTGGGCTTCATCCCCTGGGGCTCCCTGAACGAGGGCATCTACAACACCCTGAGCTTCTCTCACTGGCTCACCGGCAACGGCTTCGGCGACTGGTGGTTCGATGACGCCGCCACCTGGTTCCTGCTCATGGGCCTGCTGATCGGCCTGATCGGTCTGGAAGACAAGAGCAAGCTGATGCCCAGCATCGTGGCCGGCTTCGCCGACATGATCAGCGTCAACCTGGTCATCGCTCTGGCCCGCGCCACCACCGTTATCATGAGCACCACCGGCCTGGGCACCTGGCTGGTCGAGGCTTCCGTCACCGCGCTGTCCGCTTCCGGCCTGCCGGCTCCTGCCTTCGGCGCTCTGGACTACCTGCTCCACATCGGCCTGAGCTTCCTGGTTCCTTCCTCCTCCGGCCTGTCGAGCCTGTCCGCCCCGATCGTTTCGCCGATCGTTGTCGGCATGGGCTGGTCCGTGGAGACTTCCATCATGATCAACGTCGCTGCCAACGGCCTGGTCAACCTGTTCACCCCCACCTGCGGCTTCATCATGGGCGGTCTGGCTCTGGCCCGCGTGCCCTACGAGACCTGGCTGAAGTGGGCTGGCAAGCTCCTGGCCATCATCGCTGTGGTCGCCGGCGTGGTCCTGACTGTGGCTATGCTCGTGCTGAGCTGATGATGCTCTGAGCAAGTAAATCTTACTCCCTCATTTCATAGGAAAACCGGCCGTATATCCCGCGTATACGGCCGGTCTTTCCTGTTTCTTTCTGCAAACTCTCAGAAAAGGCGAAGGTGATGCATTTTGAACAGACTGATAACCCTTCAGGAGAATCTTTCCGACGCATACGATCCGGCCACGATCTGCTCCTTTGACTACGAGGCCATCCAGGCGGCCACCAAGCCCCTGATCCACCAGTCCGCCCGCTTTTTGTACATCAAAAAGGGCGAGGGCGTCATCGAGATCAGCGGCGTGCGCTACGACATCCGGCCCAACATGCTGGTGGCCATCACCCCCTGGACCATCTCGGAGATCACCGAGGTGACCGCGCCCATCCAGCTGATGCGGATCGTCTACGACTACCAGTACATAAACTCCGTTCTGAAGGGTGTATCCGGTCTGGAAGAAGACAGCTCCGAGCTGCTGCAGTTTTTGTCCATGGAGCCGGTGGCCTATCTGGACTCCATCCAGACAGACTACATCGACCTTCTGGCGGAGCAGCTGCGCGCCGAACTGGGCGTGGAGTCCACCCACAGCGCCCCCACCGCCCAGCCTCTCTCTCAGCTGTATGTCACCAACAAACTCATCGAACTGATGATTTTGTACCGGCGGTACGTGATGGCCGTCCGGGGCGAAAAGGACTACGAAAAGGGCATTTCCCAGGAAAACGCCATCCTCAGCTACATCTATGCCCACGCCACCGAAAAGCTCACCCTCAGCAGCGTGGCCGGGGCCTTCTTCATCTCCGAGTCCACGCTCTCCAAGCGCATCTCCGACATCACCGGCACCACCTTCACCAAACTTCTCACCAGCATCCGCATCGAAAAGGTCTCTGACTTTTTGGTCTACACCGACCTGACCCTGGACGAGATCGCCGCCCTCACCGGCTTTGTGGATGCCTCCCATCTCTCCAAGCACTTCACCTCCAAGGTGGGCGTGACCCCCATCAAATTCCGCAAGATCTACGGCAAGTCCAAGACCAAGTTCAACCGCACCAACAAGAACATCGCCTTTGAAATCGCGGACTACATCCACCAGAACTACGCCCAGGAAAAACTGAGCGCCGGTGAGGTGGCGTCCAAGTTCGGCATCTCGGTGGCCGAGATGAACCGCCTGATGCTCTATTACTCCACCATGAACTTCGAGGCGCTGCTCAACTTCGTGCGCATCAACCGCGCCTGCGAGCTGCTGGCCTCCACCGATTACTACGTCATCGACGTGGCCTTCGAGGTGGGATACAACAACATCAAGACCTTCAACATCAACTTCTTCAAGTACAAGGGGATGACCCCCTCGGACTTCCGAAACCGCATCACGCTGCAAAAATCCGACGGCAGCGAAACAGGCAAAACCAAGAAAAAAACCACCCGCAAGCCCGAAGAAGAGGAGTAAAACGTGCCTTTTGGGGCTTGGGATGCAACAATATGCAATTTTTTGAATCTATTGTGCATGGACATTCCTCGTTTTCTGTGATAATCTATATCGAACGAGTGCATTTCTTGCAATGGTCCATCGTTGACCTGGCCGCGAGAGAAGGCCGTGGAGGTACCCCATGAGGGAAGAACGCCAGAAAATGATACTGGAACTGATCCTCACGCAGCCCGTGGAGACCCAGCAGCAGCTGATGGAGCTCCTGCGGCAGCGGGGGTTCCACTGTACCCAGGCCACCCTGTCCCGGGACATCCGGGCTCTGCATTTGTATAAATCCAGCGTACCGGGCGGCGCGTCCCGCTATGCGGTCAATGCGCTGGACGCCGTCAGCGAGAACAAAGACAAGCTGACGAGCATCGCCCGTCTGGGCATCTGTTCCTTTGACAAGGTCGACAATTTCATCGTGATCAAGACCCTTCCGGGCATGGCCAAAGCGATCTGCACCTGTGTGGATGTGCTGGACGACAGCGAGCGCCTGGTGGGCCGCGTGCCCGGCAACAACACGGTGCTGGTGGTCATGCGAGGTCCGCAGGAAGCGGACGACATGTGCAAAACGCTGGAAGAACTGGTGGCAAGAAAGGCCTGAGCCTTTCCCGCCCCGGATATCGCAAACTCGTTCATTTGGGAGGAAAGTACCTGTATGAGCAATTTCGAAGGAAAAATCTATGACGTTACCAAACAGGCCGTGAAGGAAGTCTACGGCCTGGACGTGGGTCCCGACACCCTGGTGGTGGAAGTTCCCCGCAACAAGGACAATGGCGACTACGCCACCGGCGTTGCCATGAAGCTGGCCCGCGAGCTGCACAAGAACCCTGTGGAGATCGCCGAGGCCATTGCGGCAAAGCTGCGCGAGCTGCTGCCCGAGGCCGAGTCCGTCATGGTGGCGAAGCCCGGCTTCATCAACTTCAAGCTGAGCAGCGAGGCGCTGACCAGCCTGATCAACCAGGTCCTGGACCAGGGCGACAACTACGGCCAGAACGAATCCGGCAAGGGCGTGCGCATCCTGGTGGAATGGGTGTCCGCCAACCCCACCGGCGACCTGCACTGCGGCCATGCCCGCAACGCCGCCTGGGGCGACTCCATCTGCCGCCTGCTGGAAAAGAGCGGCTACGACGTGCTGCGTGAGTTCTATGTGAACGACGCCGGCAACCAGATCGTCATGCTGGGCGAGTCCCTGGTGTCTCGTTACTTCGAGTACTTCGGCAAGGAGTACCCCCTGCCCGAGAACGGCTACCACGCCGACGACGTGAAGCAGATCGCCCAGGACATCGCCAAAGAAGACGGCGACAAGTGGCTGACCGCCGACGCCAACGAGCGCCTGCACTACTTCATGCAGCAGGGCATCGACCGCGAGCTGGCCAAGATCGACCGCGACCTGAAGCTCTACCGCGTGAACATCACCTCCTGGATGCACGAGACCTTCTTCTATCAGAACGATATGAAGCGCATCAAGGACTGCCTGAAGATGATGGACGACAAGGGCCTGCTGTACGAGAAGGACGGCGCTCTGTGGTTCAAGAGCACCGACTACGGCGACGACAAGGACCGCGTGCTGCGCAAGAGCGACGGCACCCTGTCCTACCTCACCCCGGACATCGCCAACCACGTCTACAAGATGGAGCGCGGCTACCCTGTCATGGTCGACCTGTGGGGCGCTGACCACCACTCCTATGTGACCCGTATGCAGGCGGCCCTCACCGCTCTGGGCTATCCCAAGGGCACCCTGTCCGTGGAGCTCATCCAGATGGTCCGCATGGTGGAGAACGGCGTCGAGGTCAAGATGAGCAAGCGTACCGGCAACGCCATCACCCTGCGCGAGCTGTGCGAGGACGTGGGCGTGGATGCCGCCCGCTGGTTCTTTGTCTCCAAGGACATCACCACCCAGATGGACTTCGACATCAAGCAGGCTTCCGCCAAGAACTACGACAACCCCGTCTACTACGCGCAGTACGCCCACTCCCGTATGTGCTCCATCCTGCGCAACCCGGAGATCCCCGAGTTCCATCGCGAGGACAGCTATGACCGGCTGACCAACGAGAAGGAGCTGCAGCTGCTGAAGATGATCGGCGAGTTCCCCGGCGCCGTGGCCAAGGCTGCCAAGACCCGCAAGCCCAACACCATTGCGGAGTACATCCTGTCTCTGGTGAAGCTGTACCACAGCTACTACAACGTGGTGCATGTGAACAACCCTGACGACCCCGAGCTGACCAACCAGCGCCTGGGCCTGGTCCTCGCCCTGAAGACCACCCTGCGCAATGCTTTGGATCTGCTGGGCGTCGATGCTCCCCAGTCCATGTAACAACCAAAAACAGAGCGCTCCGCCAAGGAGCGGGGCGCTCTTTCCATGCGTCCGTAGCTCAGTTGGATAGAGCGTTCGGCTCCGACCCGGAAGGCCGCTGGTTCGAATCCAGTCGGGCGCACCAAGGTCGCCGCAAGCTTGTGAATCGCTTGCGGCGACCTTTTTGTGAAAAGCCGCGGACACGCCTGTTCCGCCGCGGTCCGCCCCTGCCCGCGCGGGGGCGGCGGGCGGGGAGCCGGGTGCTGTTCCGTTCAAAAAGCTCAGCCGGCCGGCTGGGCTTTTCTCATGCGTCATCGCCGTTCGCGCTGTGCCGCGGGCGGGGAGAGATGTTGTCATAAAAGGCTTTGTGTGCTAAAATAAGAAATAATTGCAGAATTGACGCGGGCGGCATTGCCCGCACCGCGGGATGGTGAAGAGGATGAAACACGAACAGACCATCAATCAGTACCGTAAGGGCATGCTCCTGACGATGCTGGGTCTGAGCATCGCGATCCTGGTGACCGGCACGCTGTTCCTGATGAACGGCTTCGCGATCCAGAATGCCACCGAGCAGCGCACCCAGAACTGGCTGCTGGATGTTTCGGACCAGATCGCGACCCTGGTGGACAGCCGCCTTTCCCAGTCGATGGAAAGCATGAACATCATCCGGGACAGCGCCGTGCTTCTGGACGAGGAGGCGCTGCCGGAATTTTTGGCGCGCAAGGCGTCGGTGTCCGGATTTGACGAGCTGTATCTGGCGGCCAATGCGGAGGAAGCCAAGGCGTGGATCAGGGAGCGCTGTTCCTCGCTGGCGGGCGACGATATGGTGCATGCCGGCACCACCCAGCTGATCATGTCCCGCGAGCCGGAACTGGGCGTCTACTACTCCGCCGGCGAGACGACGGGGGACCAGGTGCTGCTGGGCGTCAAGAACGCCAGCCTGCTCACCAGCATGCTCTCCACCCAGAGCTTCAACGGCGAGGGCACGTCCAGGGTCATCACCCGGGACGGCGAACTGCTGGCCGCCGGCGAAAGCAATGAACTGTCCACCCTTCTTCGGGATACCTGGCTGAACGGCACGGAAGAGGAGCGCGCCCAGTTCGGCCAGATGTATGATGACATCCACGCGGGCCGGCCCGGCGTGGCAAGGATCGAAAAAGGCGGCGCGGCGGTGCTGGTGAGCTACATCCCGCTGGTGGCCAACGACTGGTATGTGCTCACCATCATTCCCGCAGACCTGCTGGGCAAGACCATCGACCCGCTGGTGACCGAGAACCTTTGGCTCACCCTGCTGCTGGGCGTCGTGTTCGGCGGCGTGCTCATCGCCATGACCATCCTGCGCCGCCGCTATCAGTCCAGCCTGGAGTACATGGCCTTCGTGGACCCCCTCACCGGCGGCAAGAGCGACGCCCGTTTCCGCTACGACGCGGCGGCGCTGCTGGAAAAGAGCAGCGACTACACCCTTGTCTCCGCGGACATGCAGGGCTTCAAGCTGGTGAACAACATCTATGGCATCGAAGAGGGCAACCGCACCCTGCGCTATCTCTACAACACGCTGAAAAGCTGCCTGCGCCCGGGCGAGCTTATCACCCACGCCTCCGCCGACCTGTTCTATATGCTGCTGGAGGGGCATGACAAGGAAGAGATCGTGCAGCGGCTGCAGGAGATGTATAAGAAAGCCAACGCATTCAACGCGAACCGGGAAAACCCCTATTATCTGGAGCTTCGCTTCGGCGCGGATACGGCCCGGCCCGGCGAGACCGACGTGACTGCCATGGAAGAGCGCAGCAGCACCGCGCGCAAGATTGGCGATAAGATGCACGGGGGCTGCACCTTCTACGACGCCGCCTGGCAGCAGGCCCAGCTGGAAGAAAAAGAAACGATCAACTGGCTGGACACCTCGCTGCGGGCCGGCGACTTCAAGGTGTATTACCAGCCCAAGGTCCGCCTGGAGGACCGGCGGGTCTCCGGCGCCGAGGCGCTCATCCGCTGGCAGCACCCCAAGCGGGGCATGCTCTCCCCGTCGGTGTTCATCCCGATGCTGGAAAAGTACCGCTTCGTCACCAGCGTCGACCAGTTCGTCTTTGAACAGGTCTGCCGCGACCTGGCCCGCTGGAAACAGCAGGGCAGGGAACTGTGCGCGGTGTCGGTGAATCTCTCCCGCCAGAACCTGGGCTCCCCGGACTTTTTAGAAAAATATCAGACCATCCGCGACAAATACAAGGTGGACCGGGGCCTCATCGAGTTCGAGCTCACCGAGACCATCCTGCTGGACGACCCCCAGGGCGTGCGCCAGCTCATCGACCGGATGCACGAGGCGGGCTTCGGCTGCTCGCTGGACGACTTCGGCTCCGGCTACTCTTCGCTGGGCCTGCTCAATCAGCTGAATGTGGACGCCATCAAGCTGGACCGCAGCTTCTTTGTGGGCGACAACGACTCGCACCGGGGCCGCTGCGTGGTGGAATCCATCATGAAGATGGCCGGCAAGCTGCACATCAACACCGTGGCCGAGGGCGTGGAGAACATGGAACAGGTGCGTCACCTGCGCCATGCCGCCTGCGACACCGTGCAGGGGTATGTGTTCTTCCGGCCCATGCCGGTGGAGGAATTTGAGAACGCCGGCTGGGAAAACGGGCGGCTGAGCTGCGTGGCCCCCGAGGGCGCACTGCTCTCCCCCCAGGCGGCCGAGTGGGCCGAGGACAAGAAACGGGGCAGCATCGTTACGTTCCAGTACCGCCCGGACACGGGCAGTATCCGCTTCTCAGCGGCTTTCTCGCCGGTGATGGAGGGAAGAACGGAATTCCCCGACGCCATTGCCTTTTTGCGCAGTTCGGGCCTCCTGAACGAAAACGACGAAGAGGACTTCCTGGACATGGTGGGCCGCTGCGCCCGGGACGAGATCCCCTGGGTGGAGGGCACGGTGCGCATCTGCGTGTCTGACGGCGGATACGAGTGGATGGAGCTGCACCTGCAGCGGGAGGAAAGCAAGAACGGCGCGGTGATCGAAGGCGTTCTGGTGAACACCGCGAACTGGCGCAACGAGCTGGACCGCTGGAAGGAGCAGGCCAACCGGGACGGCCTGACCGGCCTGTACAACCGCACCTACTTCGAGCACAATGTCCACGAGCGGCTCACGAAGGGCAAACTCACCTGCGGAGCGCTGATCTTCATCGACGTGGACGACTTCAAAAAGGCCAACGACGCTTTGGGCCACATGGTGGGCGACGACATCCTGCGCTGCATTGCCCAGCGCATCCAGAGCGTGTTCCGCCACTCCGACGTGGTGGCCCGCTTTGGCGGCGACGAGTTCGTGGTGTTCGTCTCCAACGTGACCCGCGAAGTGCTGGAAAACCGCCTGGAGCGCCTTTGCAACATGTTCCGCAACCCCTACCGCAACGGGGACATCCATTACCAGATCATGGGCAGCATCGGCGCATCCCTCTTCCCGGAGCACGGCAGCGACTATGACGCTCTGCTGGCCAACGCGGACGCGGCCCTCTATGAGGCCAAACGCCGGGGCAAAAATCAGTACCGCATTTTCCACGGAGAAGGTCCGGGAGCAACGTCCCATACGTGATGTGTTTAGGCTCTGCCGGGCGGAGCAGGCTCGCCGCAGCGCGGCGGGCCTGCTTACATATACTTTACTTTACTTTTCACACAGGGCCGATATAATTAACATTAGAGTGAGCGCGCGGGGCGGGATGTGCCCCGCAGAAAAAGGGGGGAAGGGGATGCAGCGTCGATGGCTCTGCGCGCTGCTGGCGGTCTGCGTGCTGTTTTCCGCCTGCGGCGCGGGCGAAGGCAGCGCCCCGGCCCCGTCCACCCCGGCCCAGAGCACGGCGGTGTCGGAAGAACAGGCCGGCGGAGGCTATCAGGCCCCGCCCATGGCCGAGTCGGCCTTTGACGCGGCTGCCGCCACCGGCGAAAACGACTGCCTGCTGGACACCAGCCATCTGGCCCAGGGCTATGTGGCAGTGAGCGCCGTGAGCGAAAAACGCCTGAAATTCCAGGTGGTGTTCGGCGACGTGAAATACAACTACGACCTGCCCGGCGACGGCACCCCCATCGTCTGTCCGCTGCAAAGCGGCGACGGGGAATATACCTTCCGGGTGATGGAGAACGTGGCCGACACCCAATACAGCGAAAAGTACGCCCGCACCGAGCAGGTGCAGCTGGCCAGCGAACTGGAGCCGTTCCTGCGGCCCAGCTGTTATGTGAACTACGCCGCCGGCGACGACTGTGTGGCGCTGGCCGGGCAGCTGGCGGCGGGCGCGGCGGACGAGGCGGGCATGGTGTCCGCCGTCTATGCCTACATCGTGGACCACATCGCCTACGACACCCCCAAGGCCGAGACCATCGGCACGGGCTATCTCTCCGACGCGGATGAGACCCTGGCCACCGGCAAGGGCATCTGCATCGACTACGCGGTGCTGGCCGCGGCCATGCTCCGCAGCCAGGGTGTGCCTACCAAGGTCATCACCGGTTATGTGGCCCCCAACGACCTCTATCATGCCTGGAACATGATCTGGCTGGAGGAGGCCGGCTGGATCACCGTCAAGATCGAGGTGGACCGCAAGACCTGGACCCGGGTGGACCTGACCTTCGCCGCGGGCGGCGCCGACGCGGAATTCATCGGCGACGGCAGCAACTACCGGGAGTACAAGACCTATTGACCGCGGGCCCCGTGGCCGGCGCGCATCGTATGGGAAAGGAAGAGGCATCATGGCAAAACGGGAACTTGACGCGCTGGCGGTGAGCGCCCTGTGCGAGAATATGGCGCTGCTGCTGGGCGCGGGCATCCAGCTGGACGAGGCCGCCGGCCTGCTCAGCGAGGACAGCGCGGCGGGCCCCTTCAGGGAGGCCGCCCGCACCATGCAGAAGGCGCTGCTGCTGGGCGAGAGCCTGTCCTCTGCGGTGGAACAGACCGGCGCGCTGCCCGGCTACGCCGTGCGCATGATCGCAGCCGGCGAAAAGGCGGGCCGCACCGAGGCGGTGCTGAACAGCCTCGCCCGGTATTACGCGTCTCAGGCGCGCCTGCAAAAGAAACTGCGCAGCGCCGTGGTCTATCCCGCGGTGCTGCTGGGCCTGATGGCGGCCATCCTGGCGGTGCTGCTGGCCTGGGTGCTGCCGGTGTTCACCGGCGTGTACGAGGGCCTTGTGGGCGACATCGCCACCAGCAGCTACGGCTATATCCGTCTGGCCTACTGGGTGGGCGGCGTGGCGCTGGCGGTCACGCTGGTGCTGGCCGTCCTGGTGGCGGCGGGGGCCGTCCTGGGCCGCACCGCCGCGGGCCGCGCCCGGTTGAGCCATGTGTTCCAGCGGCTGCCCCTCACCGCCGCGGCCAGCCGCAAGCTGGCGGTGGCACGCCTTGCGGGCGTGCTGGACATCTTCATCGCCAGCGGCCTGGACGCCGACACTGCCATGGAGGCCGCCGAGGGAATGGTGGACCACACCGGCCTGCACGCGGCCATCACCGCCGCCCGGGGCCAGATGGCCCAGGGCTCCGGCCTTGCCACGGCGGTGCACGACCAAAAGCTTTTTGAGCCCCTGTATGCCCGGATGCTGCTCAGCGGCGAGCGCAGCGGCAAGACCGAGCAGGTGCTCGCCCGCCTCACCAGCCTGTTCACCCAGGACGCGGACGACGAGCTGGACCGGGTGGTGGACATGGTGGAGCCGGCGATCTCGGCCTTCCTCACCGTGGCGGTGGGCATCACCCTGCTGTCGGTGATGCTGCCGCTCATCGGCATCCTCGGCACGGTGGGATAAGGAGGCGCTTCCATGTATCACGACCGAACGCCTCTTGCCCGCGGCAGGCTGCTGCTGCGTGTGCTGCTGGCGCTGGTGCTGGCAGCGGCGCTGGCTCTGGGCTGCGCCTGGGGCCTGGGCCGCGTGGACGTCGACCTGGACGGCCAGGGCGCCGCGGCGCTGAGAAACGCCGTGCTGCGCAGCGCCGTCCAGTGCTACGCGGTGGAGGGCTATTACCCCCAGGACCTGGATTATCTCACCGACCATTACGGCCTGCAGATCAACCACGACCGCTACATCGTGGTCTATGAGGCGTTCGCCTCTAATCTGCCGCCGGAGGTCACCGTGCTGCAAAAATGACCGGCCTCACAGGCCGCTGAGTGAAAGGAGGGCATCCCATGCATCGTTCGTCCGGCCGGGCAACACCGGCGTTTTCCCTGGCGCTGTTCGTGCTGATGCTGGGCTGCATCCTCTGGCTCACCGCCCTGGGAGCCGGGCTTTACGGCAGCCTGGAAGCCAGCCGGACCGCCAACGAGCAGACGCGGGCGGCGCTGGGCAGCCTTGTGGCCCGGGTGCGCTCGGGCGACGCCGCCGGCACGGTGCGGCTGGACAGCGGCCCCGAAGGGGACATGCTGGTTTTGACCGAACAGGAAAGCGGCTATGAGTTCCGCATCTATCTGGCGGACGGCTGGCTGATGGAGCAGTTCTGCGCCGCCGACGCCGCCACCGACCCGGAGGCCGCCCAGCCGCTGGCCCCGGCGCAGGAGTTCACCGCCCAGTGGGCCAGCCCTGCGCTGCTGCGCCTCACGGTGGACGGAAACACCGCTGACGCGGCGCTGCGCAGCGCCGGGGGAGGTGCGGCATGAACCGGCACAGATCCATGGCTTTTTATGTGGAATGCCTGCTGCTCACGGTGTTCCTGCTGGGGCTGACCACTGTGCTGGCCCAGCTGTTCAGCGCGGCCCGCACGCAGGCGCTGGAGGCCCGCCGCCTCACCGACGCCCAGCGTCTGGCCCAGAATGTGAGCGAAGAATTCTATGCCGCCGCGGATGAGGCGGATTTCCTGCGGCTGGCAGGGCTGGAAGAAACGGACGCCGCGGGGGGCGAGGTGGAGCGCACCGGCCCCAGCGGCGAGTCCTACCGCCTTTCCATGGAGCTGACGGAGCAGCCCCAGACGGCGGGCCGCACCGTCACCCTGCGTCTCGCGGTGCGCACCACTGCGGGCGAGGAGCTCTGCAGCTTTGATTTTGTGCGCTACTGGCCGGACTGACCGGTCGGAAGGGAGGAGGCCCCCATGCGGTATAAAGAACATGCCCATATGCCGGTGCGCTCCGGTGCGCTGACGCTGCTCATCGCGGTGGTGGCGGTGTGTCTGGCGGTGCTGGCGGTGCTGGCTTTCTCCACCGCCCGGGCGGACCTGGCCCTGGCGGAGCGGGCGATGGAGCGCTTTGAGCTGGATGCGGAATGTGAGAATGAGGCTTGGCGCTGGCTTGCCCAGGTGGACACCGCCCTGGCGGAGGGCACGAGCCTGCCCGGCGGCCTTGCGGCGGACGAACAGGGCGTTCTGGAGACCGTGATAGAAGGAGAGGAGGGCCGCCGCCTGACGGTGCGCCTCGTCCTTGCGGAGGACGGCGGCTGGCGCATCGACTCCTGGCAGCTGAGCCAGGAATGGCAGGCGGATGAGAGCCTGGATCTGTGGGACGGCAGTTTTTGACAGAAGGTGAGGAGAGGGAACATGGAGATCACCGACATTCTCAAGCGGGCGCTGGACCTGGGCGCTTCGGACATTTTCGTGGTCGCCGGCCTGCCGCTGACCTATAAGATCAGCGGGCGGCAGCGCCGGGAGGGCGAGCCGCTCATGCCTGAGGACACCGGGGCCGTCGTGGAGGCCATTTATGCCCTCTGCGGCCGGAATATGGCCCGGGTGGCAGCCGGCGACGCGGACGATGACTTCTCCTTTGCCATCCGTGAGATGGGCCGCTTCCGGGCCAGTGTGCTCCACCAGCGCGGGTCGCTGGCGGTGGTGCTGCGGGTCATCCGCTTTGGCCTGCCCGACCCGGCGGCGCTGTCCATCCCTGAAGAAGTGCTGGCCGCCGCCGATCGGATGAAGGGGCTTGTGCTGGTCACCGGCCCGGCGGGCAGCGGCAAATCCACCACGCTGGCCTGCATGATCGACCGCATCAACCACCGGCGCGAGGGCCACATCATCACCATGGAGGACCCCATCGAATACATCCACCGCCACGGCAAGAGCATCGTGACCCAGCGGGAGATCGGCAGCGATTCCCCCAGCTATCTGGCGGCGCTGCGCAGCGCCCTGCGGGAAAGCCCGGACATCATCCTTTTGGGCGAGATGCGGGACCGGGAGACCATCGAGGTGGCCATGACCGCTGCCGAGACCGGCCAGCTGCTGTTCAGCACCCTGCACACCACCGGCGCCGCCAGCACGGTGGACCGCATCGTGGACGTGTTCCCCGCCAGCCAGCAGAATCAGGTGCGCATCCAGCTGAGCATGGTGCTGCAGGCGGTCATCAGCCAGCAGCTGGTGCCCACCGTGGACGGCGGCCAGACAGTGGCCTTTGAGGTGATGTATTCCAACACCGCCATCCGCACCCTCATCCGGGAGGCCAAGTCCCACCAGATCGACGCGGCCATCCAGGCCGGTGCGGCGGAGGGCATGTGCACCATGGACGCCAGCCTTCTGCGGCTGGTGCAGCAGCAGCGCATCACAAAAGAGACCGCGCTCACCTACAGCATCCATTACGAAGCCATGGAAAAACGCCTGGCCGCCCTGGCCGCGCTTTGACCGGGCACGAAGGGGAAACAACGATGAATAACGTGCTTCTTCAAGTGGAAACTCTGGGCGGACTGCGCATCAAAGCAGGGGACAAGGTCCTGCTGGAGCAGGGCGCCCGGATCAACAAGCCTTGGGAACTGCTGATCTTCCTTCTTTTGAACATGGACGATCCGCTCACCAACGAGCAGATCTGCGAGGCTCTCTGGGAAGACGACGAGGTGGCGAACCCCGCCGGCGCGCTGAAAAACGCCGCTTATTCCCTGCGCAAGCACCTGACGGCGGCGGGCCTGCCCGCCGACTGTGTCATGACCCGGGACCGGGAATACTGCTGGAATCCGGCCACGCCGGTGCAGCTGGATGTGAAGACCCTCAATGCCCTGTTCCGCCAGGGCCGGTCGGAAAAAGACCCCGCGCGCCAGCTGGAGCTTTGCCGCGATTTTCTGGAGCAGTACACCGGCGACTTTTTGCCCAGCCTTTCAGGGCGGCGCTGGGTGCTGCCCAAGGCCAGCGCGCTGAGCCAGAAGTATCTGTCGGTGGTGCTGCGTGCCTGCGACCTGCTGCTGGCGGGCGGCGAGCGGAGCAGCGCCCAGGAAGTGCTGGACATCTGCAGCCGGGCCCTGCTGCTGGAGCCCCTCGGTGAGGAGCTGTATCTGCGGCATTTCACCGCCCTCAAGCAGCTGAACATGAAGAACGCCATCCTGAACCATTACCCCATCATTTCCAACATGTTCCTGGACGAGACCGGCGAGGTGCTGGGCCCGGAACTGCAAAGCATTTTCCGCTGGGCCAGCGAGGGCACCAACACGGTGGACGACATCCACCAGATCCAGAAGGACCTGGACGAGGTCACCCGGGACGACCGGCCCATCCGCGGCGCCTATTTCTGCCCCTATGAAGTGTTCAAGCACATGTATCATATGGTGGTGCGCAGCGCCGTGCGGGTGGACAACACAGTGGTCCTGCTGCTGGTGGGGCTGCAGAGCACCGGCGGGCAGGCCATGAGCAAGCAGGAGACCGCCCGTGTGATGCTGCAGCTGCGTGAGATCATCAAGAACACCCTGCGCAAGGGCGACGTGTTCAGCCGTTACAGCCGCAACCAGTATGTGCTGATGCTCTCGGTGCGTCAGCCGGGCGACAGCGGCGTGGTGGCCGAGCGGCTGCTCAAGGGGTGGAAGGCTTCCGGCCTCAGCTCCAGCATGCGCATCGACATCTCTACCGGCCTGCCCGAGCCCATCGTGTGACCGGGCATCGGGCCGGGCCCCGGTCACAAAAAGCAGGCGCCGCCGCAGGGGCATGCTGGGGCGAAATCAAAGGGTCGGCAAACTGCTGATTTTTTGGTTAGTAATTTGACAGAAATTATAAAAAACCACCCGTTTTTTTGCCTCTAAATAAGATTCGTTCCGATTTTCCCCCTTAAAGCCGATTTTTTCACATCCCGCGCAGCTGCGCGGGATTTTTTTGTGACCGGTTTGTGACCGGCGGCTGATATGATGATACCGTAGCGGGCAGTACCCGCTTGTTGTGCTCCCCTTTTTTGGGGAGCCGGCACCGCGCATTGTGTCACCGCGTCCGCCGAAGGGCGCGTTGGAAAAGGAGGATTCTTTATGAAGAAAAAGTCAGGAGCGGCTCAGCGGCTTGTCAGCCTGGTGCTCGCGCTTGGGCTGATCTTCACGCTGGCCCCGGCCAGTGTGTTCGCGGGCGACGAAGTCCCTGCGAGCAGCACTGTCACGGCCATCGCGGATGAAGAGCCTGTTGTGGATACCACCGAGCCCGTGGTGGACAACACTGAGCCCGCTGTGGACGGCACCGAGCCTGTTGTGGATGACAGCGAGCCTGCCGTGGACGGCACTGAGCCCGTTGCGGACGGCACTGAGCCTGTTGCAGACGGCACTGAGCCCGTTGTGGACAGCACCGAGCCTGCTGTGAAAGTGGAGCCTGCACAGCAGAAGACCCTTGCGAAGGCTTCTGCGCCTGCGGTGATGAGCCAGAGTCCGTCGCTTTTGGGCAGCGAAGAATGTACTTATAAAATCGTAGATTCAGTTCTTCCTGTTTATGCGGTTGAAAAAAGACACGCTTTGGACAAGGGCAATTGGATAGACAGTGGAGAACCCATCACGGAATATACTAGATGGATGGCTACTCTCAGTGACCAGATTTATTTCCTTGTGAGTGTGCCTGAGAATCAGGAAATCAACGTCAGCTATTACGAAGATGGAACGCTCGATCCTAACGGTCAGGTTCATGAAATTAAGGACGGAAATATTCCTCTCGCGAATGAGGCGCTGGCAAAAGGACTGACGCACTACTTCGTCTTTTCCGGGCCTAACTACGATGACATTGATATTACTGTCTCTTTTGTGCAGAACGATGCCTATTTCTACCTGCACCGCTATGATGTGGCTGCTGATGAACTGGAAGCTACGGATTTCTACTATATCGGCAAGGGCAAAGTTGACCTGAGCACCGCGGCGAAAGGCATCACTATCACTGAAGGTGTTGACTCGCATATTGCTGCAGGGCCGGACGGTTATAACGATATTGTCTTGAATGATGATGTGAATCAGCGTTATCCGGGCCTGATGACCTACACTTATTCTGCTAATGGCGGTGCGGGCACCTATTCCGTTGCAAAATGGGATACGATCAAAGGCGAGGATGGTGCGACCGAGGCATACCCGAACGAGACGGAACTTGTTGCAAGCGGGACTCCGACCTGGCATGTGGACGGAACAGTTTCTCTTAACAGGCCTGATGCCCAATTTTACGCACAGGTAGAAGGAGACAACACTGCCGTTTATTCCATGGGCTCTGGATATGTGACCTTCAGACAAGTAAAGCCCGGCGATAAAGTCGACCTTGCGCAGATTATCCCCGATAAGGCTTCGGAAAAAGACATTTTGACCGTTCCGGCCAGCTTCCCCGAAATTGAGTATATGGGCCATACCTATACCTATGCCGCACAAGATGAAGGGAAAGCCTACACCTACACAGTTAAAAGTTGGGATGAAGCAGTCGGAGTTTCTGGCGAGAATGGCGGTAAAACCGAGTGGCATGTGAATGGCAAGATCAAACTTAACATCCCGCCGGAGTTCACCGATGAGATGAAGCCCGAAGTGGTGGGCACCACCGTTACCTACGACGGAAATGCGCACGACCTGACCATCAATTACAAGGAAAACTACCCCGGAAAGTACTTCGAAGTGACCTATGAAGTCTGGAACGAGGAGACCAAGACCTGGGACGAGCTTCCCCTTGGGCAGGTGCCCGCGCAGACCGAGGCTGGCAGAATGGATGTGCGGGTGACCTTTGAATACCGCTCCACCGTGGACCCGCATCTTCCCCTGACTGTTGAGGCGTCCATTGTTGTCAAGCCTCGCCCGCTGACCCTGACGGTGTCGGATGCCGCCATCATCGCAGGCAAGACCCCCACCTTCACCGTCATTCCTTCCGCGGAAGGGGCGGATACCGGCCTGCTGACCAGCCTGGGCCATACACTGGTTGATTGGAAGGTCAACGAGAACTACAACAAGGACGTGGCCGGCGAGTACAGCATCACCCTGGATCTTAGTTCCTTGAAAATCGTGGACAAGGATGGGAACGACGTTACCAAGAACTATTCCTTCAATCTTGTTCCCGGCACGCTCACTGTGAAGGCGCTGCTGCCCGCCGATCTGCAGCCCACTGTGGGCAACACCTCCTCCACCTATGACGGCCAGGCCCACGGCCTGTACATCAGCTACCCCGACGGCACCTCCGCCAGCGACTACAAGGTGGAATACCAGATCGCGGGCGGCGCCTGGAGCGAGACCGCTCCCAGCCTGACCAACGTGGATAAGGTGGAGAACGTCAAGGTGCGCTTCACCTCCGGCAATTTCGCCACCTACGAAGCCCCCGGCGAGTACAGCGTGGAAGTCACCAAGCGGGCTCTGACCCTGCGGGTCAACGATGACAAGATCGAAGACGGCGAGCGTATCCCCGCGTTCAGCTACACCATCACCTCCGGCAGCCTCGTCAGCGGCCAGAGCATCACCGGCGTGACCTACGGCGGTTATAAGGATGAGCTGGGCATCTACGATGTCAACATCCTGACCTACAAGATCGTTGCGGGCGCGACCGATGTGACCGGCAACTATGAAGTGACTCTGCTTCCCGGTGTGTTCACCATCGGCACCGCTGGTGGCGGCGGCAGCACCACCCCGACCCCGAATCCGAACCCGAATCCCACCCCTGTGCCCGTGCCGGTGGAGCCCGAGACCCCGGTGACCCCTGTTGCCCCTGTGACTCCGGATGAGGAGGAAGAGGAGCCCGCGGAGGTCGAGGATATCGAAGAGGAGGAGACTCCTCAGGCTTCTCCCGACACGGATGCCGACAAGGAAGAGGATAAGACCGAAAACATCGAGGACGAGGAGACCGCGCAGGCGGGCGCTCCTGGTGAAGGCAACTGGGCTTTGCTCAACCTGATCCTGATGGCGCTCACCGTTGTGGCTGGTCTGGTCATGCTGGCGCTGCGCTTCGCGCGCAAGACCGGTATGGCGCATCTGCTGGGCATCGTTCCCGCGATCGTCGCCCTGGTCGCCTTCTTCGTGACCGAGGACATGAGCCTGCCCATGGCCATGACCGATAAGTGGACCCTCATCATGGCGCTGATCGCCGTGGTGCAGGTGGTGCTGCTCGTGCTGGGCCGCAACGGCGCCCAGGAGGACGACCAGCCCCGTGAGCAGTACTGATGCTGCGCGCAGGTCCTGAAAAACTCTAAGCGATAAAGCCGGGCGGTGTGTCCCCCAAAAGGGGATGCACCGCCCGGCCTCTTTGCAGAAAAAGAAATAAGCCCCCGGGAAATATTTTTCCGGGGGCCTCGTTTTTTGCCGCGGAAGGCGGGGACCATGCCGCGCCCGGTGTCCGCAGAAAATAAAAAATGCCGGAGCAAAGCGTACTTTGCTCCGGCATTGGTGCGGTTGGAGGGGCTCGAACCCCCGACCTATTGGTTCGTAGCCAATCACTCTATCCAACTGAGCTACAACCGCAAAACCTAGTATATTTTATCGTTTTCGGGTGGGTGAAATGGTAATTTTATGCGTGTTTTCTTGTATAAAATCGTAAACAGCCTTTGCGGAGCATGAGAAGAAACGGATGAAAAACTTACGGATTTTGTGCAAAACTTCCTTTGCCAACCGGCGTGCCATCCGCTAAAATAAAAGGCGAGACGTGTGGCATTGAACTGCGTAAATCCAGTTGAATGCCACGCGTCTTTTATTTTTTGCAGCACAGGGAAGGAGTGCGGCGCAATGCCAAAAAACAAGTTTCAGGCGGCGGTTTTCGGCGTCATCATGTCCTACGCCATGGCCATCGGGATGGAGGTCTACAACGTGGCCATGCGGGAGGGCGTGCAGCTCACGCCGGGAGGCCTGAGCAATATGACCAACAGCGTTTTTCTGGGGGCTCTGGAAGAAGCGTGGTACATGGGCCTTTTGGTGGTCCTGTTTTCCAATTTGTGGGGCAACCGGCTGGGGGCGGCCATCGGGGCCCGCTGGTGCGACGCCCGACGGGACTCGCCTGCCTTCTGCCAGCTGATGCGGCAGGCGGGCACCGTGGCGGTGATGTGCCCCACCATGAGTCTGGCGGCCACCATCCTGTTTTACGGGATACTGGGCGGCACGCCTGTGCTTCAGCTGCCCGCCGTCTGGGTGGGCACCGTGCTGAAAAACTTCCCCATGGCCTTTTTCTGGAATATGTTCGCCGCGTCCCCGTTCACCCGCTGGGCCTTCCGGCGGCTCTTTGCGGTCAAAGGCTGACTGCCTTTTGAGGGAAAAAACGCCCTGCCTTCGTCCATGGAGGCAGGGCGCTTTCTGTTTATTGGAACTGCTGGATGTACCGGGCCGAGCGGCGGAACCGCCAGTACACATAGAGGGAGAGCAGAACGGTCAGGCTGTCTGCCACGGTTTGGGACCAGACCAGTCCATACATGCCCACCAGGGCATTCAGCAAAAACAGCATGGGGATGTTCAGCACCAGCCACCGGGTCACGCCCAGGAACAGGGCAATGCGCCCCTGGCCGAAGGCCTGGAAGAGATAGACGGTGAAAAAGCTCAGGAACATCAGCGGCGTGGCCAGCACCCGGATGCGCAAAAATTGCGAGGCCAGCTCCACGGTGCGGGCATCCGCGATGAACAGGTGAGAAAACTGCACGGCGAACAACCCATACAGCAGGATGCTCACCGCAGCCACCGCGAGGCCGGTGCCACGGGCCAGCCGCACAGTGCCCTCCATGCGGCCGCGGTCGCGGGCGGAGTAGTTGTAGGCCACCAAAGGCATCATGCCCTGGCAGATGCCGATGCCCACGTTCAGCGGGAAGCGCTCCACCTTTAGCACGATGCCCACCGCCGCCAGCGCCAGATCGTCGTAGGCCACCATCAGTTTGTCGATGATGACATAGTCCAGGTCAAAGAGGAAGGTGGTGATGGCCGAGGGCACCCCTACACTGAAAATGGCGGAAATGCTCTCCACCCGGGGCATGCCCGCTTTGGGGGAGAAGGTGACGGCGGCGCCACGCCCCATCCGCACCAGGACCACCGCAAAGAAGAGGAAGGCCACGCAGTTGGAAAGACAGGTGGCAAGCCCCGCGCCCAGCACCTCCTGCCCGTCCGGCAGAAGGACGAACATGAACAGCGGGTCCAGGGCGATGTTCAAAACGCCGCCCAGGATGATGCCGGCGCTGGCCTCGCGGGAGAGGCCGATGCTTCGTATCAGGTTGGAAAGCACGTTGGAGAGCACCGTGGGCACGCCGCCGACAACGATGACGCACAGGGCGTACTGCCGGGCGTATTCATAGGTGTTGGCCCCCGCGCCCAGCAGCTGCAGCACCGGCTCCATGAACACCAGAATGCCCACGGCAAACAGCGCCGCCACCGCCAGCCCAAGATACAGCGAGAAGGCGCTCACCCGGCGGGCCTCCTCCTCGTCGCCTTCGCCCAGCAGCCGGGAAATCAGCGAGCCGCCGCCGATGCCCGCAAGGCCTGCCAGACACAGAGTGATGTTGAACACCGGCAGGATGAGGGAGGTCGCCGCCACCATGTAGGGGTTGTTGGTCTGGCCCACAAAAAAGGTGTCGGCCATGTTGTAGATCAGCACGATCAGCTGGCTGGCCACCGCCGGAAGCACCATTTTGGCCAGCGCGGAATGGATGGGGAGGGTGCGGAAAATGTCCTCCCGGGATAAAGTTGCGTTTGACTGCATTGTTTGCACCTGTTGCCCGTGGCCGCCGAAAAACGCCCCGGCGGCCTGTGATGATTTGACGTTAACGATTAATCATAACACAAAACGGCGAAAAATACCATGAAAAGCCGCTTTTCAACGCTCGATGGTGCGGTGCAGCTGAAAGTGATTCTTGCGGAAGGTCAAAATCCCCTCGTTCCGCATGCGGCCCAGCTCTTTGGAGAGGGCGCTGCGCTCCACGTTCAGATAGTCCGCCAGCTGCTGGCGGTCGAAGGGAATGGAAAACTCGGTGGAACCTGCCTGCGCGGCCTGCGCCGAGAGATACATCATCACCCGGCTGCGGATGCCCTTGGCGGAAAGGCAGAACACCCGCCCGGACCAGGCCAGATTTTTCCTGGCAAAAAGCAGCGTCAGGTTGCGCAGCAGCTTGGGGTACCAGGGCTGGGCGCTGTTCGCCTCGTCCAGCAGAGCGGCCAGCCGGATGAACAGTACCCGGCTGGGCTGCACGGCGATGACGTCCGCCATCATGGGCACGCCGCACAGCGCGTAGGTCTCGGCAAAGGCATGCCCGGCGGGGATGCTGTGCAGGATGACCCGGTTGCCCCACAGATCGCCGCTTTCCACATGCACTTCACCCGAAAGCAGCACCCCGAACTCCCCGGTCACATCCCCGGTGCGGAACAGCACCGCCCCTTTTTCAAAATCCGCGGTGCGCACACAGCCCAGCGCCATCATCTCGCCGCACTCTTCGGGCGGAATGCCCCGAAACAGCGCAAGGGAAGAAATTTCCATCCAAAACCCTCCATTTCGTGGTCAAAACCACATACTTGCAAGGATGATCGTACTATACTCAGAGCATAAAAACAAGGAGGTTTTACACCATGATCCGAAAAATCATCCACATCGACCAGGAAAAATGCAACGGCTGCGGCGCCTGCGCCGACGCCTGCCACGAGGGCGCCATCGGTATGGTGGACGGCAAGGCCCGCCTCTTGCGGGACGATTACTGCGACGGCCTGGGCGACTGCCTGCCCGCCTGCCCCACCGGGGCCATCACCTTTGTGGAGCGGGAGGCCGCTGCTTACGACGAGAAGGCGGTGGAGGCCAACCGCAAGGCCAAGGGCATGCCCGCCCCCGGCGGCTGTCCCGGCACCCGGGCCCGACAGATGCACCGGCAGGAGACCGCTGTTCCCGCCGCTGCGGCCGGCCCGGAAATGTCCCAGTTGGGGCAGTGGCCCTGCCAGATCAAACTTGCCCCGGTGAACGCCCCCTGGTTCGACGGGGCGAAGCTGCTGGTGGCGGCGGACTGCGCCGCCTATGCCTATGCGTCCATGCACCGGGATTTCATGCGGGGCAAAATCACCCTCATCGGCTGCCCCAAGCTGGACGGCGTGGATTACAGCGAAAAGCTGACGCAGATCCTGGCGGAAAACGACATCCGGAGCGTCACCGTGGTGCGCATGGAGGTGCCCTGCTGCGGCGGGCTGGAACTGGCGGTGAAAAAGGCCCTGCAGGCCAGCGGCAAGTTCATCCCCTGGCAGGTGGTGACCCTGTCGGTGGACGGCCGGGTGCTGGACTGACCGGGCCCCGAGACGGGGCGGGGGAGGAGCGGCCGCCCGATGGGGCGCCTGCACAAAAACGCGAGGACGATGAAGAGAAAACGGGAGGCCGGCCGGCCTCCCTTTTTTATTCTTTTCCGCTTTCTTCCAGCAGCTCCAGATACTTTTCCGCCGCCCGGGAAAACACCTGGTATTTTTTCCAGATGATGTGCATGCCCGCCTCCCGCCGGGGCTCCAGCGGGCGGAAGCAGAGGGGGCTGTCTTCGCCCAGGTTGATGATGCGGTCCAGGCACAAAGCGCAGCCCATGCCGTCCTCCACCATCAGTGAGCCGTTGAACGCAAGGGTGTAGGTGCCCGCGATGTTCAGTGCGTCCAGCCCCGCGCCGAACCACTCGGGCAGCAGCGGCCCCTTGAGCACCTGCCGGGAGACCAGCAGCGGCTGATGGATGAGGTCCGCGGGGGTCACGGCCTCCTTTTCGGCCAGCGGGTGATCCTTGCGCACCAGCACGCCCCAAACGTCCCGCCAGGGCACCGGAATGGCGTTGTACTTCGAGCGGTCCACATGGTCGAACACCAGGCCGAAGTCGATGAGGCCCTTGTCCAGCAGTTCGCAGACTTCCATGCCGTCGCCGCTGATGATCTGAAAGCGCACTTCGGGATACCGCCGGCGCAGCTCCTGCGCCGCTTTGGTGAGAAAATGCACCCCCACCGTTTCGCCCGCGCCCACGCTCACCTCGCCGGTGAGCACGTCGTCCCCCAGCGAGACCTCCCGCTCGGTCTTTTCCACCAGTTCCAAAATTTCTTCCGCCCGCTTGCGCAGCAGCATCCCCTCGCCGGTGAGCGACACGCTGCGGCTGCCCCGAACCAGCAGCGGCTGGCCCAGTTCCTCTTCCAGCTCGTGGATCTGGCGGGAGAGGGTGGGCTGGGTGATGTGCAGGGCATTGGCCGCATTGGTGATGCTGCCCTCCCGGGCAACGGTGAGAAAATAGCGCAGCAGCCGCAGTTCCATAAGGCAGCGTCCTTTCCGTTTTTCTTTTATTATACCGCGGCCAAGCGATGCCCGCAAGGCATGAAACGGGATACGATATAAGTATTTGCTATTTCACCGCCCCTGGTTTACACTGGAATCAGAGAAAAACCGCAAAGGGGGAGGAGCGAATGGGATGTTCGCAGCCGGAAGGGCAGAAGCCCTGGGCATGCGCCTGCTGCGCCATGGAAGCCGCCGAGCTGGCCCAGACCCTGCGGGACGCGGGCTGCACCGAGGAGGCCGCCGCCGCGCTGATGGCCGACGTCCGGGACTCCCGCCGCCTGCTGGAACTTCTGGCACGGCACCGGGCGGCCCTGCTGGACGAAGTGCATAAAAGCGAAAAGAAAATCGACTGCCTTGACTACCTGATCTATCGCATCAAACAGAATCAACACAAACGGGAGGAATGAACATGCTGGGAAACTTCACCTATTGCAACCCCACCCGGCTGCATTTCGGCGAACAGGCGCTGGAACAGCTGGCGGGCGAACTGAAAGAATACGGCGGCCGGGTGCTGCTGGTCTACGGCGGCGGCTCCATCAAGAAGACCGGCCTTTATGAAAAAGTCACCGCCATCCTGAAAGACTGCGGCAAGGAAGTGTTCGAGGTGCCGGGGGTCATGCCCAACCCCACGGTGGAAAAGCTCTATGAGGGCTGCCGCGCGGCCAAGGAAAACAACGTGGACCTGATTCTGGCGGTGGGCGGCGGCTCGGTGTGCGACTACGCCAAGGCGGTGTCCGTCTCCGCCTGGTGCGAGGAGGACCCCTGGGACAAATATTTCCTGCGCATGGAGGATGTGGCGAACCCCATCATCCCGGTGGGCTGCGTGCTCACCATGGTGGGCACCGGCTCCGAGATGAACGGCGGCGCGGTCATCACCCACCCCGGCCAGAAGCGCAAGATCGGCCATGTGTTCGGCAGCAATGTGATGCCCCGCTTCTCCATCCTGGACCCCACCCTCACCTACACCGTGCCCATGAACCAGATGGTGGCCGGCATCTACGACGCCTTCAACCACATCTGCGAGCAGTACTTCTCCGGCACGGACGACAACACCACCGACTACATCGCCGAAGGGCTGATGCGCTCGCTGGTCGCCAGTTCCCGCGTCGCGCTGCGTCAGCCGGAAAACTACGAGGCCCGCAGCAACATCATGTGGACCGCCACCTGGGCGCTGAACACCCTGCTGGCCATGGGCAAATCCACCGACTGGGAGGTGCACATGATCGGCCAGTCCATCGGCGCCTACACCAACGCCACCCACGGCATGACCCTCTCCGCTGTGTCCCTGGCCTACTACCGCTATATCATGGAGGACGGCCTTGCCAAATTCGGGCGCTTCGCCGTGAACGTCTGGGGCGTGGACCCGGCGGGCAAGAGCGCCAAAGAACTGGCCGAAGCGGGCCTTGCGGCGATGGAGCGCTGGATGGAGGAACTGGGCGTGGCCCTGAACATCCGTCAGCTGGGCGTCACCGAGGATATGCTGGAGGGCATCGCCGACGGCACCTTCCTGATGACCGGCGGCTACCGCGCCCTTACCAGGAACGATGTGCTGAACATCCTGAAAGCAAGCATGTGAAAGGGAGGAACGAAAAATGGCAGTGAAACAGACGGCAGGGCGGGACTCTCTGGGCCGGTTCGCCCCGGAGTTCGCCCATCTGAACGACGATGTGCTGTTCGGCGAGGTGTGGAGCAGGGAGGACGCCCTCAGCCTGCGGGACCGCTCCCTCGTCACGGTGGTGTCGCTGATGGCCCAGGGGCTGGTGGATGAGTCCTTCCGCTATCACCTGACCACGGCGAAGCAGAACGGCATCACCCGCACCGAGATCGCCGAAATTCTCACCCACGCGGCCTTCTACGCCGGCTGGCCCAAGGCGTGGGCGGCCTTCCGCATGGCGAAGGACGTGTGGGCCGAAGAGGAGAGCGGCGACGAAAAGGCCCGCCATCAGAGCGAGATGGTGTTCCCCATCGGCGCGCCCAACGACGCCTACGCCCGGTACTTTGTGGGCCAGAGCTACCTTGCGTCCCTCTCCTCCAGCCAGGTGGGGGTGTGCAACGTCACCTTCGAGCCGGGCTGCCGCAACAACTGGCACATCCACCACGCAAAGAGCGGCGGCGGCCAGATCTTGGTCTGCGTGGCCGGCCGCGGCTGGTACCAGGAGGAGGGCAAGCCCGCCCGGGCGCTGTACCCCGGCGACGTGGTGAACATCCCCGCTGAGGTGAAGCACTGGCACGGCGCCGCGGCGGACAGTTGGTTCTCCCATCTGGCGCTGGAGGTGCCCGGCGAGGAAACGAACAACGAGTGGTGCGAACCGGTGAGCGACGCCGAGTACGCCGCACTTTGACAAAAGGAGGAAACATCATGAGCAAACGGGTGCTTGTCATCTCCACCAGCCTGCGCGGGGATTCCAACTCCGACCTGCTGGCGCAGCAGTTCGCCCAGGGCGCGCGTCAGGCGGGCCACGAGGTGGAGGTCATTTCGCTGGCGGGCAAAGACATTCGCTTTTGCAAGGGCTGCCTTGCCTGCCAGACCACCGGCCGGTGCGTCATCCATGACGACGCGGATGCCATCGTGCAGGAGAAGATGCTCCATGCCGACGTGCTGGTGTTCGCCACCCCCATCTACTACTACGAGATGAGCGGCCAGATGAAGACCCTGCTGGACCGGGCCAACCCCCTCTATTCCGCCGACTACGCCTTTCGGGAGGTGTGGCTGCTGGCCTGCGCCGCCGAGGAGGGCGACGAGGTGTGGAAGCGGGCCGCCGAAGGGCTTGGCGGCTGGGTGGAGTGCTTCCCCAAGGCGAAGCTGGCGGGCGTTGTGTTCGGCGGCGGCGTCACCGCGCCGGGCGAGGTGCGCGGCAGCGAAGCGATGCAGCGTGCCCTGGACGCGGGCCGGGCGCTGTGAGCCGGGCGGTGCGTCCGGGCCGGGCGCTGGCCCTGCTGCTGGCGCTGGCGCTGACCGGCTGCGGAGCTGCCTCTGCGCCGCAGAGGGCGGAGACCGCGCCGACGGCCGAGCCCTTTGTGTCGGGCACGCCCAAAAAGAGCGCCCCGCAGGAGACCGGCGGCCCCTCTGCCGCCCCACAGGAGGAAGAAACGATGCTGTACATTCAAATCGGAGATGCCACCCTCACCGCCGTGCTGGAGGATAACCCCTCTGCCCAGGCGCTGGCGGAGCTGCTGGAGGATGGCCCCGTCACCCTGGAGGCGGAAAACTACGGCGGCTTTGAAAAGACGGCCCGGCTGCCCGAGGCTCTGCCCCAAAACGATGCCCGCATCACGGCAGGGCCGGGGGATGTGATGCTGTATCAGGGGGATACGGTGGTGCTCTTCTACGGCAGCAACACCTGGTCCTACACAAAGCTGGCCCATATCACCGAGACCGAAGGCCTCGAAGCGGCCTTGTCCGGCGGCGAGACCGCTTTCACCCTCTCGCTGCAGCCGTGAGGGGCCGCGGCGCATAGCTGTGCCCTTTGCTGCATACCCTACCAGAGGGTGATACAATGAAAAAATTTCCCTGGAAGACCTATGCGGCGTGGATACTGTTGGCCGAGGCGGTGGGCGGCCTGGCGGGCTGGCTCACCCGGGAGGGCACGAAGCTCTACACCGAGAGCATCGTCCAGCCGCCGCTCTCGCCGCCGGCCATCGTCTTTCCCATCGTCTGGGCTGTGCTCTACGCCCTGATGGGCGTCAGCGCCGCCCGCATCTGGATGGCCCCGCCTTCCGGTGACCGGCGGCTGGGCCTGCGGCTTTTCGCCGGACAGCTGGCCTTCAACTTCTTTTGGAGCATCATCTTTTTTGGCCTCCAGTGGTTCGGCTTCGCGCTGGTGTGGCTGGTGGCGCTGTGGGCGCTCATCGCGGCCATGGTGCTGGTCTTTTACCGCGTGGAACTGCTGGCGGCGCGGCTGCAGCTGCCCTATCTTGTGTGGGTGGCCTTCGCGGGCTACCTCAACGCCGGGGTGTGGCTGCTGAACTGAAACAAAAAAGGATGGACCCCCGCGGGGCCCATCCTTTTGTTTTGTCACATCTCGATGCCGGTGCGGGCGGGCACCCCGGCGTGGAAATAGTGCTTTACTTCGCCCATCTCGGTGACCAGGTCCGCCCGCTGCATCACCTGCTCGGCGGCCCAGCGCCCGGTGAGCACCAGCTCGGTGTGCTCCGGGCGCTCGTCCATCAGCCGCAGCAGGTCCTCCACGGCCAGCAGGCCCAGATGCTCCGCCACAAGAATTTCGTCCAGCACCACCAGATCGTACCGCCCGCTCACGAGGGCAGCCCGGGCCTTTTCATAGCCCGCCCGGGCGCAGGCGGTGTCCCGTTCCCGGTCCGGGCCGAAGAGCTCCCCGCCGCTGCCGTACTGCTCCATTGTCACGGCATGGCCCAAAAACCGGCGCAGGGCTTCGGCCTCGCTGGTGTCGCCGGTCTTCATGAACTGGCCGAAGTAAATATCCATTCCCGCGCCGGCGGCCCGCAGCATCAGGCCCAGGGCGGCGGTGGTCTTGCCCTTGCCGTTGCCGGTGTACACCTGCACCTTTCCCTCAGAAAGCTTGTTCATTCGTTTCTCCTTTTCAGCGCCGCAGCGCCGTTTTTTCTCTATTATACCCGGAACCGCCCGCCCCGCCAAGCCCGCCGCCGGTGATGTTATCACGGTGGGCGGCCGGTTTTGTGATATAATAAAAATAAAAAAGGGGATGGGCATTATGTTGGAAGTTGGCATGAAAGCGCCGGAATTCACGCTGCAGGACCAGGACGGACGCGAGGTGAGCCTTGCGGATTATCGGGGCAAAAAGGTGGTGCTCTATTTTTACCCGAAGGACAGCACTCCCGGCTGCACCCGGCAGGCCTGCGCCTTTGCGGGCTCGGTGCGCGAAATCGAAGCCGAGGGCGCGGTGGTCATCGGCGTCAGCAAGGATTCCGTCGCCTCCCACCGCAAGTTTGCCGATAAAAACGGGCTGCCTTTCACGCTGCTCAGCGACCCGCAACTGGAGGCCATCCAGGCCTACGGCGTCTGGCAGGAAAAGAAACTCTACGGCAAGGTGAGCATGGGCGTTGTGCGCACCACCTTCCTCATCGACGAGGAAGGCGTTGTGGCGGCGGTGATGCCCAAAGTCAAGCCGGACACCAACGCCGCCGACGTGCTTCGGCTGCTGAAAGGGGAGGAGTGAAACGATGAACGGACTGTTTTCCACCCTGTTCGGGGCCGGGCCCAAGGGATACCAGCAGATCAGCCAGCAGGAAGCCAAAAAGCGGATGGATGCCGGCGGGGTGCTGGTGCTGGATGTGCGCGAACCCGATGAATACAACAGCGGCCACATCCCCGGCGCGGTGCTGCTGCCCCTGAGCACCATCAGCGAGGCCAGCGCCGCCTCGGTCATCGGCGGCAAGGACGCCGAGGTGCTGGTCTACTGCCGCAGCGGCAGCCGCAGCAAACAGGCGGCGGCCATGCTGGCCCGGCTGGGCTATACCAACATCTTTGAGTTTGGCGGCATCATGACCTGGCCCTATGAGGTGACGGCGGAATGAAGATCATCATTTCCCCGGCCAAGAAGATGAAGACGGACGACGTTCTGCCCTGGCGGGACCTGCCGGCCTTTCTGGAAAAGACCGACCGGCTGCTGGCGGCGCTGCGGGCGATGCCCGCCGCCCGGCTGAAAAGCCTGTGGAAATGCAGCGACACCATCGCCGAGGAAAACCTGCGCCGGCTGGAAAGGATGGACCTGCGCCGCGGTCTCACGCCGGCCATTCTGAGCTATGAGGGCATCCAGTACCGCTACATGGCGCCGGATGTGTTCACCGACGCGCAGTTTGGTTATCTGCAGGACCATCTGCGCATCCTCTCCGGCTTTTACGGCCTGCTCCGCCCCTTCGATGGGGTGACGCCCTACCGGCTGGAGATGCAGGCGAAGCTGTCGGTGGACGGCGCGAAGGACCTCTACGCCTTCTGGGGTGCGGACCTGGCATCAGCGCTGACACAGGATGCCGGCTGGGTGCTGGACCTGGCCTCGAAAGAATACAGCGACGCGGTGGCAAAGCACCTGCCGCCTTCGGTGCGGCTGGTGCGGTGCGTCTTCGGCGAGGAGCAGGAGGGCCGTGTGGTGGAAAAGGGCACCCTGTGCAAGATGGCCCGGGGCGAGATGGTGCGCTATATGGCTGAGATGGGCGCCGAACGCCCGGAGGACCTCCTTGCCTTCGACCGGCTGGGCCACCGCTTCTCGCCTGAGCACTCGTCGGAAAATGTGCTCGTGTTCCTGCGAAATGGATGAAGCGGCCTCCAAAGCGCTCCCGGGCAGCCGGGAGCGCTTTCTTCCGTTTGGAACAAGGCGGAAAAAACTTGCGTTTTTCGTGCCTTTCCCGTACAATAAACTGCGGCCGGCCATCCGCCGGCATCACGCAAAACCAAGGAGAACACAATGGAACGAACCTTTGCCCTGAAGGGCAATCTTATTTTTACGCCTGCCTGCGGCCGCCTGGAAGTGCGGCCGGGGCAGTATCTCGTCTGCGAGGACGGGCTGGTGGCAGGGATTTTTGAGACCCTGCCGGAGCGGTTCGGGGGCATCCCCGTCCATGACCACGGCGACCGGCTCATCCTGCCCGGACTGGTGGACCTGCATGTCCACGCCAGCCAGTACGCCTACCGGGGCCTGGGCATGGACATGGAGCTGCTGGACTGGCTGGAAGAAAACGCCTTCCCAGAGGAGGCCCGTTTTGCCGAACAGGAGTACGCCGCGGCGGCCTACCGGGTGTTCACCGATGAACTGACCCGCAGCGCCACCACCCGGGCCTGCGTCTTTGCCACGGTGCACCAGCCCGCCACCCTGCTGCTGATGGAATTGATGGAAAAGGCGGGCCTGCGGGGGTTTGTGGGCAAGCTGAACATGGATTCCAACTGCCCGGACTATCTGCGGGAGACCACCGACGGCTCGCTGGCCGAGACCCGCCGCTGGCTGGAGGAGAGCGCCGGCTTTTCCGCCGTGCGCCCGGTCATCACGCCCCGCTTCATCCCCAGCTGCTCGGAGAAGCTGATGAACGGCCTGGGCGAACTGCAGCGGCAGTTCGGGGCGGCGATGCAGTCTCACCTGTCGGAGAATCTCTCCGAGATCGAGTGGGTCAAACAGCTGCGCCCCTGGGCCCGGTTCTACGGCGAGGCCTACAGCCGGCCGGGCCTCTTCGGCGGCGAGTGCCCCACCGTGATGGCTCACTGTATCTGGAGCGGCGAGGAGGAGCGGGCCCTGATGAAGGAACAGGGCGTGTTCCTGGCGCACTGCCCCCAGTCCAACATGAACGTGTCCTCCGGCATCGCCCCGGTGCGCACCTGGCTGAACGAGGGCCAGAAGGCGGGCCTGGGCAGCGACGTGGCCGGCGGCGCGCATCTTTCCATCTTCCGCGCCATGACCGACGCCATCCAGTGCTCCAAGCTGCGCTGGCGCCTGGTGGACGACAGCCTTGCAGCCCTCACCCTGCCCGAGGCGCTCTATCTTGCCACCAAGGGCGGCGGCGAGTTCTTCGGCAAGGTGGGCAGTTTTGAGCCGGGCTATGAGTTCGACGCCATCGTCATGGACGACAGCACCCTGCCCACCACCCGCCAGTGCACCCTCACCGAGCGTCTGGAACGGGTGGTCTGGCTCTCCGACGGGCTGCCCCTCGCCAAGTATGTGGCCGGGCGGCGGCTGTTCTGAAACGCAAAAACAATAAAAGAGCGGCATCCACGGGGATGCCGCTCTTTTTTGCTTCTGAAAAAATTTATCCCTTCACCGCGCCGGAGGTGAGGCCCTGGATGAAGTAGCGCTGCAAAAAGACGAAGATGATGGTCACCGGCACGGCGGACACCAGCGAAGCGGCCATCATGGCGCTCCAGTTGGTGGACGCCTCGCCCAGGAAGGTCATCACCAGACCGGGCACCAGGGTGCGGCGGGCGGTGTCGGTGACGAGGGTCATGGAGTAGAGCAGGTCGTTCCGGCTCCAGGCGAAGCCGTAGATGGCGATGGAGATCATGCCGGGCACCGCCATGGGGAAAATGATCTGGAACATGATGCGGGCGTGGCCCGCGCCGTCGATCTTGGCGCTCTCGATCAGCGCGTCGGGCAGCTGGTCAAAGTAGCTTTTCAGCGTCCAGGTGCCCACCGGCAGGGTGAACACCACATAGCTGATGAGCAGCGCCCAGTAGCTGCCCAGAAGGCCGGTGCGCTGCATCAGCACATAGATGGACAGCAGCAGGATGGCCTGGGGGAAGGCCTGGCTCATCATGAACAGGCCCATGATGAACTTGCGCCCCCGGTAGCGGAACTTGGAAAAGCTGTAGCCCGCGAAGGCGCACACGATGGTGGCCATGAAGCTGCTGGCGAAGGACACCAGCAGGCTGTTGCGCAGATAGCCCATGATGGTGGGATCCCTGATGATGTTCAGGATGTTCTCCAGCGTTTTGGGCCCGGTGAAGAAGGTGAGGGTGAAGGTGTCGGAGCTGGGCTTCAGCGCCGTGTTGATCATCCACAGAAGGGGCAGGAACACGAACGCGCCGATGAGCACCAGGAACACCCAGAAGAAGATGCGGAACCCGATGGTTTTCTGAAACATTTTCATTCCGTCACCCCCTTAGTCGGATTCATTGACCTGCCGCAGATACACGAAGCTGAAGCAGGCCAGCAGCAGTGCCCAGATGGTGCCCACGGTGGCCGCCTTGCCCATGTCCCAGTTCTTGAAGGCGGTGGTGTACACCTCGATGGACAGGGTGGTGGTGGCCCGGGCGGGGCCGCCCTCGGTCATGGTCCAGGGCAGGTCGAAGTGCTGCAGGTTGCCGATGGTGCCCAAAGCCAGCACCAGCGTCACGATGGAGCGCATCTGGGGCAGCACCACGTGCAGGAAGGTCTGCCAGTTGCCGGCACCGTCGATGCGGGCGGCCTCGATCTGGTCCGTGGAAACGCCCTGCAGCCCGCCCAGCAGGAAAGCCATGTACCAGGGCAGCATCTGCCGGGAGCGGGCGATGACCACGCACAGCAGCGCCGTCTGGGTCTGGCCCATCCAGGAAACGCCCTTGTCCAGGATGCCCAGGTTCGTGAGCAGGCCGTTGAGCACACCGTACTGGCCGTTGAAGATCCAGCTCCACAAAAAGCCGATGGCGATGCCGGGGATGATCCAGTTCACCAGCGTCAGGCCCCGCAGCAGCTCGCTGCCCTTGAAGCCCTGGTTGAGCAGGATGGCCCAGATGAAGCCCAGCACGAAGGGGATGAGGGTGGCCAGCACCACGAAGAGGGCGGTGGTGCCGAGGGTGGGCAGGAAGTAAGGGTCCTTGAACACCTTGACGTAATTCTCCAGCCAGACCCAGTCGTAGTCCGGGTAGAGCAGCGATCGGTCGGTGAAAGACATGAGCACCGCGTCCACAAAGAGATACAGGATGATGGCGGCGAATGCTGCCAGACCGGGCACCACCAGCAAGAAGCCCACCTGACGGTCGGTGAGCCGGCCGCCGTTTTTGATACCTTTCACGGAAAAGCCTCCTTAGCAGCCGGGGCCGTCCCGCGTTTTGGGGCGGCCCCGGTCAGGTCAGTTGTGCCCGGCAAGGGATTTGCGCAGGCGCAGGGGGGTTACAGGGCGTTCAGGCGGCTTTCCATGTCGGCCACGGCCTGTTCCGCGGTCTTCTGGCCCAGCAGGGCGGCCTGCAGTTCTTCGGTGATGACGCTCTTGACTTCGCTGGCGTTGGTCATGCGGGCGGTCTCCTCCAGCCGCGCGGTGGCGGTAGACTCCAGGAAGCCGTTCAGGTAAGCGTCGTTCTTGACTTCTTCCTTCTCGGAAGCGCTCACGGTCACAGGGGGCATGCCGTTGTTGGTGAAGTAGTCCATGGCGACGTCGTCGCTCACCAGGGTCAGGGCCAGATCGGCGGCCTGCTCCTTGTATTCGCTCTTGTCAAAGATGACCAGCATGTGGCCCCACATGGTGGACTGGGGCTGGTCGCCGGCGTTCAGAACGGGGCGGGGCATGGCGCTGCAAACATTGACCACGTCCTCGGGGGCAACGCCGTTGCTCACGGCCTGGCCCTTGGCGACAACAGCGTCGTCATAGAAGGCCATCTTGCCCTGGGCGAACATCTGACGGGCCTCGCTGCGGCCGGTGTCCATGGCGATGTAGCCCTTGGCCAGCATGTCCTGATACCACTTGACGCACTCCACGGCGGCCTCGCTGTTGATGGTCACAGAGCCGTCCTCGCCGAAGATGGCGCCGCCGAAGGTCCACAGCCAGGGCATGAAGTCGCCGGCGCAGGTGTCGTCCTTGGTGGAAACGCCGTAGGGCACGATGCCCTCGCCCAGCGCGGCCACGTCGGCCAGGCACTGCTCAAACTCTTCCATGGTGGTGGGCACGGTGTCCCAGCCGGCGCGGGCCAGGATCTCGGGGTTGTAGACCATGGTGATGGAGGCCATGCTCCAGGGAAGAGCCAGCTGCTTGCCGTCCACATTGCCCACGTCCAGGGCGGACTGGGTGAAGTCTCTTTCAGATACTCCTCGCCCAGGATGTCGTTCCAGTCGGCCAGAACGCCCGCCTGCGCCACGGTGTTGAAGATGCCGATGTCCACCTGGGCCAGGTCAAGCTGCTCGGAGCCCTGGTTGCGGATGAGCAGCTGCTGAGCGGTGTCCGCCCAGGTCCAGCCCACTCAGGTCACGGTGTTGCCGCCGGCCTCTTCGCAGGTGGTGCGCATGCGCTGGAAGATCTCCTTGGAGGCCTCTTCCTCGCCGGACCAGCCGGCCCAGACGATGTTCACCGGCTCGGTGGACCCGGAGCCGCTGTCCCCGGTGGAGGCAGGGGTGGAGCCGCCGGTGGAGGCGGGGGTGCCGCCTCAGCCGGCCAGAAGGGAAACAGCCATGAGCGCGCTGAGGCTCAGCGCCAGCATTTTTCTCATTTTCATTGTGATTCTCCTTTGTCCTGTATTTGATGTTCGGATGATTGAATGGGCCCTATCAAACCGGTGATCCTGCGTTTGGGCGTCCCCGTGCTCAAATCACCGGTGTTGCCTGTATACGCGCACCTCGAACAGATGCGCCCGTTCGTCGCCCCAGGTCTTTTCGCAGACCAGGCGCAGCGCCGTGGCCGTCACGGCCTCCCCGGCGGAAAGCTCCAGCAGCCGCCGCCGGTTGCCGGTGCAGCAGGCCACCGTCCGCCAGCCGTTTTCCGTCAGCGCCTGCACGCTCACATCCCGCATCAGCTGGGGCGGCATGCCCTTGCGGGCGGCGAATTTGTGGTGATCCTCCCAGTGGTCGGTGCGGCTGCTGGGGATCTCCATCGAGAGCTCCGGGTCAAGATACAAAAGGATGGTGTCGAAGGTGCGGGGCGTGTCCCAGCGCAGCTCCAGCCAGGGCGCGGCCTCGGGGGCCGAGCACCACAGGTGGGGCTGCCGCCACACGCGGCTGCATCCGTCGACCACGTTCTCCGGGGCGTAAAAGCTGTTCTTTCCGGGCAGGAAGAGGGAGTCGCGGTATTCCGGGGCGTCGGCCCTGCCGCACAGGATGCCCGGCGCTCTTCGCTCCGCCAGTGCCAGCGAGACGCCGGGGGCGGGGTCGAATACAAGCATACCATACTGCCCCTGCGCCTGGGAAGGGAAGAGGGCGTCCAGCCAGTTCTCCCCGGCGGTCAGCCGCCAGCTCTGTTCACCCGCCGGCTGGCCGGGGCACAGGCGGCTGGGCAGGGGGCAGCAGTGCCAGACCGCCTGCAGCGTGGCGGGCGCGTCGGCCCGCACCAGAAAGCGGCCGCGGGGCTCGTCGGGGCAGGGGCAGGCGACGAAGCCGCCCTGTTCCAGTGAGAACCAGCCGGCGGCAGGCCCTTCTTCGGGCTGGTAGCGGGAGCTGGCGGTCACCGCCGCGTCCCGGGCCAGGTCCTCCGGGTCCTGGTTGGAGAGGCCCGGCAGGAACATGTCCTCCCGCAGCAGGGTCTGGCGGATGCGCTCCACCTCTTCGGGAGCCAGCGTCGCGGGGCTTTTGCCCCACCGCAGGCAGCCCCAGGCCAGCGCCGCGGCGGCCTGGCCGGAAAGGCCGCAGGTGTTCATCACCCGGGTGGAGACGAAGGCCTCCCGGCGGGTGCCGATGTTCCGCCCCGCGAACAGCAGGTTGGGGAAATCGGCGTGATACAAACAGCGCAGCGGCACGGCGTAGACGTTCACCGGGATCTGGGTGCAGTTGTCCTCGTCGCTGCCGATGCCCTCGGCGGGGTGGAAATCCATGTACCATCCGCCGTAAAAGCCGCCGTCGGCAAAATCGGTGTGGCGCAGCACATCCTCCTGGCTGAGCAGATAGGCGGTGTCCATCCGGCGGGATTCCCGCTTGCCGGGCAGGCTGCCCACCCACTCCAGGGTGTAGCAGGCGGCGTTGAAGCGGCCGCTGTTCTTTATGTAGTTCCAGATGCCCATCACGATGCGCCCGCAGCTCAAAGGCGATGTCCTGCGCGTCGGCGATGGTGTTGCGCAGCCCGCCGTATTCGAACCACCAGCAGTCGCTGCCGCTCTGGGTCTCGGACACGATGCGCCCGCCCCGGCCCAGCGGGGCCTCCACCTCTTCTAGGCTGTAGGCGTAGGAGGGCGGCACAAAGGCCACCGGGTGGTCCTCCTTTTTTACATAATAGAGGATGGAACTGCCCAGCAGTGCGGTGGGCTCGGGAGCAGCGTCCTTGCGGAACAGATGCTCGCCGATCCAGTAGGGCACGCCCGCCCTCGCCCCCACCGACCCGTCGCCGGTGGCGTCGATGAACATTTTGGCGTGCACCCGCCAGGTGCGCTCGCTGGCCTGCTGGCTGCCCTGCACCCAGAGCAGTCTGCGGTCCCGCACCTCCACTTCGGTGACGTCGGTGTTCAGAAGAAGGGTCAGGCCCGGCTGACTGGTCACCGCGTCCAGAAGCACGTCGTCCCAGAACAGGGGGTTGCCGTCGGGATTGGTGTAGAGGTTGCGCATCTTCAGCGCGCCCAGCACGCCCATCTCCTCGCTGAACAGGTTGCCAGCGCCCACAGCGCCCCGGGTCCACACCCGGATCTCGCTGCTGGAATTGCCGCCCAGCACCGGGCGGTTCTGGATGAGCACGACCTCAAGGCCAAGGCGCGCGGCCTCCAGCGCCGCACAGACGCCGGCGGGGCCGCCGCCCACCACGGCCAGATCGGTGTATAACTCTTTCATGCTTCCACACACCTTTGTTGAGAGCAGATTATTCCACTTGAACAGGGCCTTGCCCGCAAAAGGATTCGCCTGTTTTCCCGTTAAACATAAAAAATCAAGAAAAAGAAGAAACTTTTTGTTTGATTTGTCTCCATTCTAACAGCAAATGCGGCCCGCCGCCATGATTGTTTTGCTTTGCTTCTGGATTATTCTGCACTAAGTTGTTGACGCTGAGCGAAAGATGGGCTACACTGGATGCAGAGAAACGGCCCGGCAAAGGAGGGAAAAAGGATGGCAAACCCGTACCAGAGCGTGGGGGATTATCTGCAGTTCATCCGGGACAAGTACAACGTCCAGATCTGCGTGAAGGACTTCGGCGGCTTCATCCACATCAACAAGGACCTGTCGGAGGCGCTGGACCCCTTCCTTGCCCACACCAACCCCTTATGCCTGTACATGAAAAGCGAGCCGGAGCGCTTCCACGTCTGCCTTTCCATGATACGCAAGATGCACGACAAGCTGCTGCGCACCCAAAAGCCTTTCTTCGGCGTCTGCCACGCGGGGCTGGGGGAGTATGTGGTGCCGGTGTATTCCGGCGATCTGCTGCTGGGCACGGTGAACGCCGGCTTTTTCCAGACCAACGAGGCCCGCACCCGCTGGTGCATCGCCCACGCCTGCCGCTGCAGCGAGGGGCTGGAGACCGAACGGGCGCTGGAACTCTATGCCGCAAACATCGCCACGCCCACCATCCCGGTGGACGATTTGCTGGTGGAGCTGCAGCTGGTGGCGGGGCACCTGGGCCAGTCCTATCAGGCGCTGAACAACACCCACGCCGCCCCCAACATGGCCCGGCGCTACCAGAATTCCAGCGAGGACACCATCTTCTCCCACGCGGTGGAATATGTGCACATCAACTGCACCCAGCACGTCTCGCTGCCCGAGCTGGCGCGCTTCTGCCATTGCAGCGAGAGCTACCTCAGCCACCTGTTCAAGCGGCACGCCGGGGTGAACGTGAGCACCTATGTGAACAAGGTGCGGGTGGAGCAGGCCAAGGGCATGCTGCGCTACAGCCTGCTGCCGGTGGCGGACGTGGCGTGCGCCTGCGGCTTCAACGACCCGAACTATTTTTCCCGGGTGTTCGCCCGCATCATGGGCATCCCGCCCTCGGAGTACCGCCGCCGCTTTCTGGACATCGAGACCCGCCAGCCGCCGCCGCAGGCGCGGTGAAGAACTGCGGGGCAGATACAAGAATCGGCCGCCGCGGCGGGCAGACAGGACCCCCGGTGATGTGCTATCCTTAAAGAAATGAAGCGACCCGCCCCCGCGCACAAGAGCGCAATGAAAACAAGGAGGGGACCGCCCTGTGAACGCCGCCCTGATCGCGGGCATGCTGCTGGCCTACACTGCCGCGCTGTGCCTGCTCATCCGAAAAGCCTGTTCCGCCCGCAAAAGCTATCTGGCAGAAAAAATTCTGTGCAGCCTGCTGTTTGTGGCGGTGGCGGGCGTGTCCGCCAAGCTGGGCAGCCGGCCCGAGGCCTTCGTGCACCTTGCGCCCGCTTTGGGCTGCTGCGTGACGGGGGACGTGCTGCTGGCCGTCTACAACCGCCGCCGCAGGCTGCCCTGGTTCGTGGCGGGCGGCGTGTGTTTTCTGGCGGGGCACGGGCTGTTCGTGTGGGGGCTGTGCCGCCTGCAGCCGGTGGGCTGGCCGGTGCCTGTGGCTGCCGCCGCCGGCGCGCTGGGGGTGCTGGCGCTGAGCCGCCTGCCCGGCATGCGCTTCGGCCGCCTGTTGCCCATGGCGGCGGTCTACGCGGCTTTCGTCTCCGCCTTTCTGGGCAAGGGGTTCCAGCTGGCGGCGGGCCTGGGCCAGCCCTGGTGCTTTCTGGTGCTGGCAGGCGCGGCCCTGTTCTGGGTGTCGGACCTGCTGATCTTGTTCCTTTATTTTTACCGCACCTCCCACCCGGCGGTGCACGCCGCAAATCTGGCCACCTATTATTACGGCATGTTCCTGGTGGCCATCAGTCTGGGCTTTTGAGCAAAACGAAGCGCAGCGCCTCCCGGCAGGGAAGGCGCTGCCTTTTTTTGCCCTTTTTCGCAGCGGGCTTTTCCCGGGAAAAGCCCGCTGCTGCGGCACTTTCGGGGGCTTTCGGCACGCTGCGCGGGCAGGGGAGAGCCCGCGTGCCCCTCTTGCACTTTGACGGTGCCGGGGTTAGAATTACATCTGTGACGCACCAGCGGACGGACTGCCGCCGGGGCGCGTCGGATATTTGGCTGACCGAAGGGGGATACGGAAATGAAGGTTCTGGTGATCTCGGACGTGCACAGCAACGTCTGGGCGCTGCGGGAAGTGCTGCGGGCGGAGCAGGGGTTCGACCTGCTGGTGTGCGCGGGCGATTATGTGGACTACGGCATCGCGCCCAAAGAGACCATCGCCCTGGCGCGCTCGGTTCCCGGCGCGGTGCTGGTGCAGGGCAATCACGACAAGCTTCTCACGGAAATTTACGACAGCGGTGAATACCGCACCAAGAAAGGCCATGACTTCAAGTGGTCTCACGACAACTGCCTCAAGATGGACGGGGAGGACATCGAGTTCCTGCGCACGCTGCCCATCCACCAGTCCTTCGAGGCGGACGGAGTGCGCTATCTGGTCCAGCATCAGTACAAGAGCGACTACTCCACCGTGGAGTGCCGCTTCCTGTTCGACCAGTTCTGGGCCGAGCACGCGCCCGCCGCGCCCGACGGCGTGCGCCGCTGCATGATCTTCGGCCACTCTCACCGGCAGGCGGCGCACTGGCTCTCCGGCGACCGGCTTTGGCTGAACCCGGGCAGCGTGTCCTACCGCCGGCCGGACGACCCGGAAAAAACGGCCCAGTACGCCGTCATCGAAAACGGCGAGATCTCCCTGCGCCAGGTGCCCTACGACGCCTCCGCCCAGCTGGCGGCGGCCAAGGAGTACCTCGCGAAGGACGCCATGATGGAGACCGAACTGCAGGACTTCTTTTTCTTCTTCGGCAACGCAAAAACTTCCCGTGACCCGCTGGTGCGAAAGGAGAGCGACAAATGAGCATGGTCCGGCGCATCCCCATGGACGGGGTGATGAACTTCCGCGACCTGGGGGGCTTTGCCTGCCCCGGCGGCGTGACCCGGTGGAACCGCATCTATCGCAGTGCCGCCCTGGCCGACGCTTCCCCCGAGGATGTGGAACGGCTGCGCCGCAGGAACATCAGGCTGGTGCTGGACCTGCGCTATCCCCATGAAGTTCAGGCGCGGCCGGACGTGGCCATCCCCGGTGTGCAGAACCTGAACTTTCCCCTACTGGGCGACTTCCCCATGGACAAGCTGCCCATCAACGGCGAGGTCAAAAGCACCAGGAGTCTCTACCGCATGTACCGGCTGATGCTGCGCCACGGGGGCGAGGCCATCCTGGGCGCTTTCCGGGCGCTGCTGGCGTGCGACGGCGCGGTTTTGTTCCACTGCGCCGCCGGCAAGGACCGCACCGGCGTTTTCACCATGCTGCTGCTGGCGCTGGCGGGGGTGGAATGGGCCGACATCCTGGCGGACTACACGGTGAGCGAACTCTATCTGGAGGGCCTCACCACCGACATCTCCGGCTCCAACGTGCACAACATGCGCATGCTGCGCGCTTTTCTGGAAAAGGAGTACGGCTCGGCGGAGGAATATCTGCTGGAACTGGGCGCCTCGAAGGAGGAACTGGACGCCTTCCGCAGCCTTTTCGTCTGCCCCGAGGGGGACAACGAACAGGGCGGTTGGTGATAACGCACAAAGGAATGGTGACCTCTTTGGATGATACAATGAAATTTATGTCCACCGGTTGACATTTTTCTTTGCGGTTTTATAATTAAGACGTGCTCAAGGGAAAAGCGAAATCGACAGATGAGCGGAAGAAAGGCGGAGCAGGAGGGATTTACTGCCCCCGCCGGTCCTTCTGTTCTGATGATTTTTTCTTGCAAAATATGTCAATCGCTTGACCGAAAAAAGACGGATGTTGCTTTGAAAGGAGAAGTATCCAAATGAAGAAAATGATGAAACGGGTCGTGGCCGGCGCTCTGGCTCTGTCCATGACGGTGCTGATGGCGGCCTGCGGCGGCTCCGATGAATCCACCGGTTCCGTTGCCCAGACTTCCAGCGGCAGCACTGCCGGCGCCACCTCCATCAAGGTGTGGGTGAGCTCCGGCGCGGAGGACGATGTCTACCGCGAGACCTTCGACAAGATGGAGACCGAGCTGGGCATCACCATCAACGACGAGTACTATCCCAAGGACGAGCTGGACAGCAAGCTGCAGGTCGCGCCCGTGGTGGGCGACGCCCCCGACATGATCGTGGCCGACTACCTGCTGATCCCCGGCTACTATGAGACCGGCATGATCCAGCCCATCGACGAGTACATCAGCGACGATCTGAAGAGCGACCTGCTGCAGTCCGTCATCGCCGAGTCCACCTACGACGGCAAGATGGTCTCCACCGCGCAGTTCGACTCCGGCCTGGCTCTGTGGGCCAACAAGTCCATGCTGGAAGAGGCTGGCGTGCGCATCCCCACCAGCTACACCGATGCCTGGACCAAGGAAGAGTTTGAGGATGCTCTGGCCAAGCTGAAGGCCAGCGGCGTGGAGTACCCCATGTACCTGCGTCAGAACAACCCCTCCTCCCTGTACTACACCTACATGCCCTTCGTGGTCAGCTTCGGCGGTGACTACATGAACCGCGACACCATGCTCACCGAGGGCGCGCTGGACAGCGAAGCCAGCATCGCCGCCTTCGACTACATCTCCTGGATGATCGACCAGGGTTATGTGAACGCCGCCTGCGACTATGAAGATGCCTTCTACGGCCGCAAGGAGAGCGCGCTGTCCCTGACCGGCCACTGGATGTACACCCAGCATGTGGATGCTCTGGGCGACGACGCCATCATCATCCCCATCCCTGACTTCGGCAACGGCGTGTACACCTGCACCGGTTCCACCGTCTGGGCCATGACCACCGCCGCCGTGGACAACGGCGTGGCCGACGCTGTCTGGAGCGTGATGGAAAAGAGCATGGACCCCGAGTACATCAACATGGTGACCGACGTGAACGGCGCCATCCCCTCCCGCCTGTCTGTGATGGAGCAGGACCCCGAGCTGCAGGAAGGCGGCCGGCTGTACCTGTACCGCGAGCAGCTGGAGGCCAACATCGCTGTGCAGCGGCCTCTGACCCCTGCCCACATGACCATTTACAGCGCTATGCAGTCTGCCATTGCTGACATCATCGCCGGTGCGGACGCCGGTGAGACCCTGACCGCGACCGCCCAGTCCATCGACGACATCATCGTTGAGAACGGCTGGAATAACGAGTAACACTGGAAGGGGGAGCGCCGCCGGCGCTCCCCCTTTTCTTCTTCATAAAGGATGTGAAACTGGTTGAAAAAACTTCACTTCAAGGGCATGAAGACCCGCACCCAGGAGGCGCTCACCGGCTGGCTGTTCAGCGCCCCGGCGCTGATCGGCGTGGCCATCTTCATGATCGTGCCCTTCTGCATGTCGGTGGTCTATTCCTTCACCAACAAGATGCTGGTGCAGAAGCCGGGCGAGCCCCTGCAATTCACCTTTCTTGACAACTACATCAAGCTGTTCACCAACGATCTGGCCCATCAGGCTTTCATGAACACCCTGCTCTACGCCGTGATGGTGGTGCCCACCACCATCCTGCTGGGCACCCTGCTGGCGGTGTTCGTGAACAGCAAGCTGCGGGGCGTGAAGATCTTCCGCACCATCTACTTCAGCCCCCAGGTGGTCACCATGACCGTTGTGGCGGTGGTGTGGTCCTTCATCTTCTCCTCCAGCGAGTCCGGTCTGATGAACTCCGCGCTGCAGCTGTTCGGCCTGGAGCCTCAGCGCTGGCTGCAGGACACCCACTGGGCCATGTTCTGTATCGCGGTGATGTACATCTGGCAGTCTCTGGGCCTGCAGATGCTCATCGTGCTGGGCGGCCTGCAGTACATCCCCGAGGAACTGTACGAGGCGGCCTATCTGGACGGCTGCAACACCTTCCAGAAGTTCTGGCGCATCACCGTGCCCATGCTGAAAAACACGCTGGTTTATGTGCTCATCTCCACCACCATCAACACGCTGAAACTGTTCACCCAGGTCTACGTGCTGACCAACGGCGGCCCGCAGAACGCCACCACCTCGGTGGTCTACCTGCTGTACAAATCCGGCTTCATCAACCAGCAGGTGGGCTATTCTTCCGCCATCGCCGTGGTGTTCTTCATCATCGTGTTCGTGATCTCTGAGATCCAGAACTACATCATCGGAAAGGAGTGAGACGATTGACCACTGCAGCAAGCAAACAGAGAAAAATGTTCTCGCTCCTGGCGCACTACATCGGCTATGTGCTGATCGCCTTTCTGTTCATCGCGCCCATCGTCTATCTGGTGGTGTCCTCGCTGAAGAACGACACCCAGATCGTGGCCGACATGTCCACCTTCAAGGCGTTCCTGCCGGTGGGCGAACTCTCGCTGGACAACTACGTGGCCGTCATCCAGAAGGTGGACTTCCTCAAGTTCTTCAAGAACTCCGCCGTGGTGGCCGTGATCTATGTGGGCGTGGCCACCATCATCAACGGCATGATCGGCTATGCCCTGGGCATGCTGGAGTTCAAGGGCAAGCGGCTGGTCATCTCGCTGGTGATCGCCCTGTCGGTCATCCCCACCGAGGCGGTCATCATCAACCGCTTCCTGGTGGCCAACGAGCTGGGCATCCTCAACTCCTACATCGGCCTGGCCATCCCCACGGTGGCCTATCCCATGTTCATGTTCCTTTACTACAACCACTTCAAGGGCATGCCCAAGGAACTGATGGAGGCCGCCATCGTGGACGGCGACAGCTACGCCGGCATCTTCTGGCACATCATGTTCCCGCTGTCCAAACCCATCATCGCCACCGTGGCCATCATGGGCTTCATCCGCTCCTGGGGCGATCTGCTCTGGCCCACCCTGGTCACCCGTGACGAGACCTACCGCACCCTGCCTCTGGCGCTGCGTGCCTTGTCCACCGACGTGTACATCTTCTGGGGCCAGATCTTCGCTTTCGCCACCCTGATGACCATTCCGGTGTTTGTAATCTTCCTTCTGTTCCAGAAGCAGTTTATCCAGTCGCTGGCCATGAGCGGCATCAAGGGCTGACAAAGGCTCTGCCGCCGCGCCGGGCCCCGCAAAGTGGCGGCGGGGCATCTTCCCTCCTGCCGCTTTGCGCTGTATAATAATGGCAAACGAGCTTTGCAAGGCAGGAGTGATTGCAGTATGGCAACGATCAAAGATGTGGCGCTGCATGCCGGCGTCACGGTGACCACGGTCTCCCGCGTGCTGAACAATCGGGGCTACATCAGCGAAAAGACCCGCCAGAAGGTGTATGAGTCCATGCGGGCGCTGAACTATCAGCCCAACGAGCTGGCGCGGGCGCTGTACAAAAAGCAGAGCAAGGTCGTGGGGGTCGTTGTGCCCTCGCTGCTGCATCCGTATTTTTCCGCCTGCGTCCACTACCTGGAAAAATACGCCGCCCGCCAGGGCTACAAGATCATGGTGTGCAATTCCAAACGGGAGCGCAAAAGCGAGATCGAATACATCGAGATGCTCAAGTCCAACAAGGTGGCGGGCATCGTGCTCTGCACCCGCACCGGCGAGCTGGCCGACATCCTGGACGATTCGCTACCGGTGGTAACATTGGAGCGCTCCATCTCCGACAAGATACCGGCCATCATGTGCGACAACTACCAGGGCGGCGTGCTGGCTGCCCGGTGCCTGCTGGACCGGGGCCGCAAAGGCATCGCAGTCTTTCCCGGCCAGCCCAAGGTGCAGCTGCCCGGCGAATTGCGCGTCACCGGATTTCTGGACACCTGCCGCCAGGCGGGGGTGGAGCCCATCGTGGTGACCACCGACGAGAGCCAGTTCGCCGCGCGGGACTACCGCGGCACCATCCGGGCGGCGCTGCGGGCGCACCCGGAGATCGACGGCGTGTTCGCCACCAGCGACGTAATGGCGGCCCAGGTGATCCAGGAGTGCGGCAAAATGGGCCGCAGCATCCCGCAGGACGTCAGCCTGGTCGGCTTTGACGATGTGGACATCGCCAGCCTGACAACCCCCCCGCTGACCACCATCCATCAGCCGCTGGAACAGATGTGCGAGTATGCAGTGGATGGCATCCTGCGCAAATTGAGGGGAGAAACCGTGCCCGTAAAAACCATCCTGCCCGTTTCGCGGGTGGATCGGGAATCGGTGTAGCGCATCGCCTGTGCTCTCAAAGCACGGCGGTGTGTTCCGCCGTGCGCTTATGGCGCGTCCCGGCCCCGCACACAGCAGGGCGGGCATGCTCATAAGGAGAAGAGTATGAACACGAATACCATTATGCACGGCGACATGCCGGGCGATAAGGTGGAGATCAACGATTCCCACCGGACCAAAGCGGCCCGCATCCTGCCGGTGCTGCTGGAAAAACTGGAGCCCATCCGGGCTGCCAACCCCCACGGCCGCGCGGTCGTCTGCGTGTGCGGCGGCAGCGGCGTGGGCAAAAGCGAGATCGCCAGCCTGCTGGGTCAGGCTTTGCAGGACGGCGGCCTCGGCTGCTATGTGCTCAGCGGCGACAACTACCCCCACCGCATCCCCGCCCAGAACGACGCCGAGCGGCTGCGGGTGTTCCGCTGCGGGGCCCTCAAGGGCCTTGTGGGCAGCGGGCTGTACACCGAGCAGGTGAAGAACGAGCTGCTGGACCTGCAGCGGCAGGATGTGGACTGCGATCCGGCCCAGGCTGCCGGCCGTCCCTGGCTGCAAGTCTACCAGCAGGAAGGGAAAAAGGCGCTGGCGGGCTATCTTGGCAGCGACAAAGAGCAGGATTTCGCCCAGCTGAGCGACATCATTTCCCGGTTCAAGAACGGCGCCGGGAGCATCTATCTCAAGCGCATGGGCCGCACCCCGCTGGACCTGTGGTACGACCGGGTGGATTTTTCCGACAAAAAGGTGCTCATCATCGAGTGGACCCACGGCAACAGCGACGGCTTTTCCGGGGTGGACCTGCCCATCCTGCTGAACAGCACCCCCCAGGAGACGCTGGAGCACCGCCGCAGCCGCAACCGGGACGGCGGCGTGGACCATCCCTTCACCACCATGGTGCTGGAGATCGAGCAGCGCCTGCTTGAATCGGCGGCCCACAAGGCGGCCATCATCGTGGCCAAAAACGGCGACCTGCTCACCTACGGGCAGTACCGCGAACTGATGGCACGGGGGTGAGCGGCGATGAAAGAATTGTCGAGCGGGCCGATGCTCAACGCCTATCCGGACAGCATCGGCGGCCAACTGGCGGACATCGTGGCCTTTTTGAGCCGCGATGAACTCAAGAACGTTTTCTCCTCCTTCTACATCCTGCCCAGCGTCTTCAACACCGACCTGGACCGGGGCTTCTCGGTGGTGGACTACTCCCTCAGCGAGGACCTGGCCCGGCGGGAGGATCTGGACGCGCTGCGCGCCCTGGGGCTGGATCTCAAGCTGGACTTCGTGCTGAACCACGCCTCGGTGCTCAGCCCCCAGTTCCAGAGCATGGTCCATGACCCCGACTCGCCCTACAAGGATTTCTTCATCGACTGGAACGAGTTCTGGAAGGGCGAAGGGGAGATGACCGAGGAGGGCTACATCCTCCCGGACAAAAAACATCTGGACCGCATGTTCTTCCGCAAGCCGGGGCTGCCCATCCTGATGGTGCGCATGCCCGACGGGCGGGACGTGCCCTATTGGAACACCTTCTATCAGCAGGTGGATTATCAGGTGCCCACAGTGCAGCAGCTGATGCATGCCAGCGGCCTGCAGTACACCCGCGCTTTGCGCCTGCACCAGCGCATCGCCCCGGCCCTGGCGGAGGGCAAGACCCCCGCCGAACTTGACTTCACCGGCTTCGAAGGGGAAAAGCAGACTGTGTGCGGTTGGCTGGAGGCTCACCGGGAATACCTGGGCCAGATGGATCTGAACATCCGCTCGCCGCTGGTGTGGCAGTTCTACGACGACACCCTCAAGACGCTGGCGGGCTACGGCGCGCGCATCGTCCGGCTGGACGCCTTCGCCTACGCGCCCAAGGCGGTGGGGGAGAAGAACTTCCTCAACGAGCCGGGCACCTGGGACCTGCTGGCCAAGGTGGACGAGCTGGCGAAGAAGTACGATCTGGACCTGCTGCCCGAGATACACGCCAGCTACGGCGAGAAAATTTACGAAAAAATCGCCCGAAAAGGCTACATGACCTACGACTTCTTCCTGCCGGGGCTGCTGATCGACGCCTTTGAGCACAAGAACGCCGACTATCTGCGCCGCTGGGCGGGCGAAATCCAGGCGGGCGGCCTGCGTGTGGTGAACATGCTGGGCTGCCACGACGGCATCCCTCTGCTGGACCTGAAGGGCCTGATGCCCGACGAGCGCATCCAGGGCCTCATCGACGCGGTGGTGGCCCGGGGCGGCTACGTCAAGGACCTGCACGGCGCCAAGAACATGTACTATCAGGTGAACGCCACCTATTACAGCGCCCTGGGCGAGGACGACGCCAAAATGGCGCTGGCCCGGGCCATCCAGATGTTCATGCCCGGCAAGCCCCAGGTGTGGTATCTGGACCTGTTCTGCGGCAAAAACGACCACGAGGCGGTGCGCCGCGCCGGCCCCGGCGGCCACAAGGAGATAAACCGCACCAACATCCCGCCGGAGGCCATCGACGGCCTGCTGCAAAATCCCTGTGTGCTCGAACAGCTGGACCTGCTGCGCCTGCGCAGCACCCACCCGGCCTTTGGCTTCGACAGCGAGCTGGAGATCGGCGGCGAGGGCAGCACCCTGGAGCTGACCTGGCGCAAGGGCGGGGAGTGGGTCTCCCTCCACGCCGACCTGGCCAGGGCGACGTATTCCATCACCGGCACTTCTCTGTAAAAAAAGCAAACCGGCCGCGCCGCGGCGGGCGTTCTGCCCGCTGGGGCGCGGCCCTTTTTTTGCGCCCGGGAAAGACAGCGCGCCTTCCCCTGTGCTATACTGAGAGCAGCAAGCCGAAGGAGGAAACGAAACATGGAGCGGTCGGCGCGGCAAAAAACGAAAGAACAGCAAACGGCGGTCCGGCTGGCCCGTCCGGAGGACATCGACGCCTGGATGGAGCTGGTGGACCGGGTGAAGGCGGACTTCCCGGGCCTTGAGACTGAGGCGGCCTTGGCGGAGCACCGGGCCGCGGTGCTCCGCTTCATCGAAAAGTCCTCCGCGGTCTGCGCGGCGGGAGAGGGGCGCATCCTGGGGGCACTGCTGTTCTCAAACGAAAACAGCATGCTCTGCTTTCTGGCGGTGGACCCGGCCAGCCGCAGGCAGCACATCGCCCGGCGGCTGGTGGACTTCATGCTGGCGCGGATGGACGCAGGCAGCACCGTCACCGTGACCACCTACCGGGAGGGCGACCCGCGGGGCGCCGCCGCCCGGGCGTTTTACAGGCGCATGGGCTTTTCGGAAGGGAAGCTGGGGGAGGAGTTCGGCTGCCCCGTGCAGGAGTTCACCCTCAAAGGAAAGGCCGCCGGACAAAGATGAGCACGGAAAATCGGGCGCGGACGGCCGCTTTCCGGTATGCTGGAGCCAGAAGGAGGGTGTGACCAATGGACTGGGTAGAGAGCATCCCTCCGGCGGTCCGGTATATCGAGCAGCATCTCCGGGAGGAGCTGACCATCGGGGACATCGCACGGCAGGCGGCCCTTTCGCCCTTTTATTTTCAAAAGGGCTTTGCCATGCTGTGCGGCATGACGGTGGGCGACTACATCCGCCAGCGCCGGCTTTCCGCCGCCGGGCTGGAGGTCCTCACGACGGACCGGAAGATCATCGACATCGCGCTGGAATTCGGCTACGACTCGCCGGACAGCTTCACCAAAGCCTTTGCCCGCTTCCATGGGCTCACACCTGCCGCACTGCGAAAAAGCGGAGGCGCGGCCCGTTCCTTTGCTCCGCTTCGGATCAAAGTGACATTGGAAGGTGGTCAAAACATGGATTGCAAGATCATGAAAAAAGAGGCGTTCACCGTGCTCTGCCGGGCAAAGAAATTCAAGTACGAGGAAGGTGCGGAGGCGGTGCCCCGGTTCTGGGCCCAGCACTTTGCCGCGGGCGGCGGCAAAGTGGTGCGCGGGGTCTACGGCATCAACCTGGACGAGAGCATGGGCGGCAGCGAGTTCGAGTATCTCATCGCGGACAACTACGACCCCGCCGCCGAGGTGCCGGAGGGCTTTGTCACCCGCACCATCCCGGCCCACACCTGGGCGGTGTTCCCCTGCACCGGGCGCATGCCCCAGGCGCTGCAGGGGCTGAACCAGCAGATCTTCTCCCAGTGGCTGCCCACGAACCCCGACTACAAGATCGCCGCGGGCATCAACGTGGAGCTGTACAGCGACGCCAGCAGGTTCGAACGCGGCACCCAGCACCAGGACTACTACTGCGAGGTCTGGCTTCCGGTGGAAAAGAAATAAAAGCATCCGGCTCCCGTGTTCGGCGGGAGCCGGATGTTTTTGCCTTTGGCCGAAGATTGACAGACCCGCGCCGGGGACGGTATGATAGAGAAACGAAAAAACGCCGGCGGGGCCGCCCGGCCCCGGCCCGGTTCCATTGGGAGGTCCACAGATGAAACGATTCCTTGCCCTGCTGCTTGCCCTTTGCCTTCTTGTGCTGGCGGGCTGCGGGCAGCAAGCCGATGCCGCCTACCGGCAGATCAGCCAGGAAGAGGCCAAAGAGATGATGGACGCCGGGGACGCGGTGGTGCTGGACGTGCGGGAACAAAGCGAATACGACGAGGGCCACATCCCCGGGGCGGTGCTGCTGCCGGTGGGCTCCATCGACGAGGACACCGCCGCCGCCGTCATTCCCGAAAAGAGCGCCACGGTGCTGGTCTACTGCCGCAGCGGCAACCGAAGCAAGACCGCGGCCGCCGCGCTGGCGGAACTGGGCTACACCGATGTGTGCGAGTTTGGCGGCATCAACACCTGGCCCTATGAAATTGAGCAATAAGAAAAGGGGAGAATGAGCGTGGACCGAGAAGAATGTCTGCCCTGCAAAGCGCCGATGGAAGGCCCGGCCCGGGACGAAAAGACGGAGCGCGCCGCCCGCCGCAAAAAGCCGAAGGTGGCCTTCCTCTGCGTGCACAATTCCTGCCGCAGCCAGATGGCGGAGGCGCTGGGCAAAAAGCTGGCCGCGGACGTGTTCGAGAGTTTTTCCGCCGGCACCGAGCCCGGCGCGAGGATAAACCCCGACGCGGTGCGCCTGATGAAGCAGGTCCACGGCGTGGACATGGAGCTGACCCAGCACAACAAGCCCCTCTCGGAACTGCCCCCGGTGGATGTCGTGGTCACCATGGGCTGCGGGGTCAAATGCCCCTTCCTGCCCTGCGCCCACCGGGAGGACTGGGGCCTGGATGACCCCACCGGCCGGGAAGACGGCGCGTTCTTGGAGGTGATGGCCCGCATCGAGGAAAAGGTGCTGGACCTAAGACGCCGCATTTTGTCGGGGGAACTGAAATAAAGGGAAAAGGCCGCACGAAAACCGTGCGGCCTTTTTTATCTGCGGCAGGCGCTCAGCCCCGCAGAATTTTCTCCATGGGGCGGCCCTTGGCCAGTTCATCCACCAGCTTGTCCAGACGGCGTATCTCCTGCATCAGCGGGTCTTCGATGTCCTCCACCTTCACGCCGCACACCTTGCCGGTGACAAGAGTGCGGGCGGGGTTCATGGCGGGAGCGCCCCGGAAAAAGTCGCCGTAGCTGGTGCCGTCCTGCTCCATCCGGGCCAGGTCCCCGGGCGTATAGCCGGTGAGCCAGCCGGTCACCCGGTCCACTTCCTCCCGGGTGCGGCCCTTCTTCACGGCCTTGGCCACCAGCAGGGGATAGAGCTTTGCAAAGGGCATCTGTGTCACGTCAGCGCGGGGCATGAAAACGCCTCCTTTTCAAAAATCAACAGAATAGTCCTTGTCGATGAGGATGTACTCGGCGCCGTGCTCGCGGCAGGCCTCCAGCGCCAGGGCGTTGTCCCGAAGAAGGCCCTCCAGGGTGCAGTCGTCGCTCGTTCGGCGCTCCGCGTCGCAGGCATGGGCCAGAATGTCCCCGTAATGGGCGCGGATGTAACTTTCGCTCATCACAAGGCAGCGGTATCGGATGTGGGCAAGGTACTTTTCGGAAAAGTCCTTCGCCCAGTCGAAGGGGATGTAGCACCCTTCCACGATGAGGTCCTGCCCGTTTTCGATGGCGGTCTTGACCATCTCCCGGGCCACCGGCCACAGAAGTTCGGTCAGCTCGCGGTCGCTGCTCAGAGGGGTCAGGCGGGTGCGGCCGCTGCGGATGAGGCCCATCTTCAGATGGTCGAGGGAAAGGCAGAAGCAGCCGTACCGCTTCACCAGCCGCTGGGCAAGGGCGGTCTTTCCCGTGTGGGATGCCCCCGCGATGAGAATGATCATGGCGCTGACTCCTCCCGGCGCGTTTTGGCGGGGCGGCTGCGGCCGCCCGCAGCTTCATCATAGCACGGGCGGCGCCGTCTGGCAATCGGAACAAAATGAAAAAGCACACCGCGGGCAGTCCGGGGTGTGCTTTTTGGCTTGGGGGCGCTCACGCGCCGCCCGCCAGATATTCCTCGGCCATGTGCACCGCCATGGCCCCGTCGGCCACCGCGGTGACCACCTGACGCAGAGGTTTTGTGCGCACGTCGCCCACGGCAAAAACGCCGGGCACGCTGGTCTTTGTGGTCTCGTCCGCCACGATGTAGCCGCTCCCGTCCAGTTCCAGCTGGCCCTCGGCCAGTTGGGTGGCGGGCTTGCGGCCCACGCTGACGAACAGCCCGTCGCAGGGCAGAAGGGTCTCTTCGCCGGTGTTCACGTCCCGCAGCTTCACGCCGGTGAGCTTGTCGTCGTGGAGCAGTTCGGTGACGGTGCTGTTCCAGCGGAACTCCACGTTTTCGGCATCCATCAGCGGTTGGTGATAGACCTTCGTGGCCCGCAGGGTGTCCCGGCGGTGGACCAAAATCACCTTTTCGGCAATGCGGCTCAGCAGCAGGGCATCCTCCGCCGCGGAGTTGCCACCGCCCACCACCACAACGGTCTTGCCCTTGTAGCGCATGCCGTCGCAGGCGGCGCAGTAGGCCACGCCCCGGCCGGTGAGGGCCGCCTCATTTTCCAGCCCCAGCTGCCGGGGGTCGGCCCCGGTGGCCAGCGCCACGGTGCGGGCGTAAAAATCGCCCTCGCTGGTGTGCAGCACCTTGGGGCTGGCGGTCAGGTCCGCCCGCTCCACCTGGGCGTACTCGGTCCTTGCGCCGAACCGCTGGGCCTGCTGCTGCATCTTTTCCCCCAGGGTGAAGCCGTCGATGCCCTCTTCGTAGCCGGGGTAGTTGTCGATGACGTCGGTCAGGGCCATCTGCCCGCCCGCCGAAAGCTTTTCCAGCACCAGCGTGTCCAGCCCGGCCCGGGCGGCATAGAGGGCGGCGGTGTAGCCGCCGGGGCCGCCGCCCACCACGATCATATCGTAAACATGGGTGTCGCTCATGTTCGGTGTCTCCTCACTGCTCCAGCGTCTCCCGGATGAACCGGTCGATGGCCGCCTTGGAGTCGGGGGCGACGATGGAGCCCAGCGCCTTGCCGTCACGGTAGAGCACCAGGGTGGGGATGACCTCCACCCCCGCGTCCTTCGCCAGCTGGCCGTCCTCGTCGATGTTCACCTTGGCCACCGTCAGCCGGTCGGAATACTCCCCGGCGATCTGGTCATAGGCAGGGCCGATGCGCCGGCAGTAGCCGCACCAGGGGGCCCAGAAGTCCACCAGAAGGGGCTTGTCCCCCGCGGCGCTCTGCTTGAATTGTTCTGCGTTTATGTTGATGGCTGCCATACCGGTCAGCTCCTTTCCTTTTGTTTGAGTTTAGTATACCCCCAAACGCGGCTTTTTTCAGTGATGACGTCACTCAAGGGCCGCAAACAAAAACAGGACCTCCGCCGGAGGTCCTGTTTGTTTTTCGTTGTGCTCACGCTTCGGCCTGCCCGCACTGGGCAAAGGCGCGTTCCAGCGCCTCGGTCCCGGCGGGGAACACCAGGGCGAAGGCCTCCCGGGCGGCGGGGGCAAGGGGGGCGAAGGCATCGTCCATGCCCGCCCAGCGGGGCACCGTCAGGGTCACCTCCGCCACTTCCTTTGCCGCCTTGCCGACGATCTGCTCGTCCTTCATGCGCATCATGCCCATCAGCATGGTGCCGTAGTTGCTCTGGACGCAGGTGGTCAGATACAGCCGCACCGCGTGCATCAGCTCGCTGTGCAGCAGCGGCTGCACAAGGCCCGCGTCGCCCTCCGGCTGCAAAAGACCGGTCATCTTTTCCAGCTCCTTGCGGGCGGCGCGCACCTGACGGGGGGCGAGCCCCACCTTGCGCCAGTGGTCCAGCGACAGCCACAGGGCGATGTAGCGGTCCGCCAGCGGGGCGTTCTTCCGGGGCTGCACATAGCGCAGTTCCCACAGCCTGCGGCGGATCTCATTTTCCGCCGCGTCGCCTTCGCCCGCGGCCATGGCCTCGTCCAGCAGCCTGCGCCGCCTTTCCGGGTCAAACTCTTCATAATACCGCTCGGGCCAGGAAGTTTGGGGATGTGCCATGATGGGGCCTCCTTCGCGCGCAGGCGCAGTTTTGCTATAAGTATCCCACGCGGCGGGCCGGATGTCAACGGCGCGTCAAAGCCCCAGCACACGAAAAACGCCCCGCACCGCCAGCCGGTACACGCACCAGAGCGCCGCGGCCACCGCCGCCGCCAGCCCAAGGCAGCTGACAAGGCCCGCCAGCTCCCCGGCGGTGAAACTGCCGTCGTTGAAAAACATGATCATGCCGTAAAAGGCGTACATGAGGCCGATGCCCGCGGCGGTGGGCACGGTGAACACCCGCCGCACCTGGCTGCGGGCCGAGCGGCGCATCCAGTCCGCCGACGCGCCCAGCCGGCGCAGATCGCCGTAGACCCGGCGGTTTTCCAGCGCGATGGTGAGGCTGCGCACGAAACCGATGACCGCCGCCGCCGCAAAGCACACGGTGCTGATGAAAAGGAACAGCATCAGAAACACCGCCAGCGTGCGCACAAAGTCCGCCTTGTCCAGCGCCCGGAACTGGGGCATGTACTGCCAGAACAGGCGGAACTCGGAGCTGTCCCGCAGGGCGTAGTCGATGGCGCTCTCGCCGTTTGCCAAAAGGGTCTCCCGGTCCAGGAAATAGGAGCCCTCTTCCTCGATATAGCGCTGGCGTACCACCGGGTCCCAGCCGCTGTGCAGAGCCACCTCCGGGCCGGAGCGGTCCACGATCTCGTTGAAGAGCGCCTTGGCAAAGGCGTATTCATCGCCGCCCTCCGCCGCGTCAAAAAAGACCATCTGCTCCCGCCAGTCGCCGGGCAGGCCGGCGGTCATCGCGGCCCAGTCGCCGTCGTCCAGCACGAAATGCCCGAACAGCATGTCGCTGCGCAGCGGTGCGGCGGCGCTGACGGGCAGGCGCCGGTCGGTGACGGTGTTGGTCACAAGGCTGATGCCGGGGGAGAACCTGCCCTGGCTGCTGCCGGAAGCGTCCAGTACCGCCGCGGCCTGCCCCGGCGCGATGTCCACGCTCTCGCCGGTGAGGGCGTTCCAGCCGCTCTCGGACAAAAACAGCTCCGAGGAATTCAGCTCGCTGTACACGGCCTCCCAGGTGGTGCCCAGCGGGCCCTCGGTCTCCACGTCGTGCTCGCCGTCCACCCCCAGGCGCGCCATGGGCGCCTCGGCCCAATGGGTCACCTCCACGCCGTGCTCTTCGGCCAGCGCCAGCACCTCGTCCTTCTGGGGCATGTCCTGGTCGGCCCGGTAATGGAAGGCGAAGTCCACCGGGCGGGCGTCGTAGCTGAGCATGGAGCCGGTGCCCAGCATGGGCGCATAGAAGCCCGCGAAGCACGCCCCGCCGATGAGCACCGTCATCACCAGCATGTTGCGCACCGTCTGGCGGCCCTCAAAGCGCATCATGGACACCGAGAGGATGTCCCGGTGCCAGGCGGCTCTGCGGCCCCAGCCGTTGACCACCGTGTGCAGCAGCATCATATACAGCCCCGCCAGCGCGGGCAGATAGAACGGCGCGGTGAAAATGGCGGGGGCATACCAGTGCAGCCACCGCACGCAGATGGTGGGCACGAGATAGCCGCACAGGCAGCCCGCCGCCGTCAGCAGGATGCCCAGCCAGCCGTAGAAGCGGGGCACCGCCCGCACCGGCTCGGCGGTGTGGCTCTGGCGCACCACCTCCATGATGCTGGCCCTGTGCACCGAGCGCCGGCCCATCCACAGCAGCATGAGCACCGTGTAGGCGGCAAAGGCCAGCGGCCAGGCCAGCGCGCCGAAGTCAAAGCGCAGGGGCATCTCGCCGCTGTCCACCACAAAGGCGCGGAACAGCTGCCACAGCCCGAAGGCCAGCGGCACGCCCAGCACAGCCCCCGCCCCGCAGGCGGTCAGTCCCAGCACGCACACCTCCGGCAGCAGCAGCGCCTGCACCTGCCCCCGGCTGGCCCCCAGCGCCAGAAACACCCCCGTCTCCCGGGAGCACTGGCGGAAAAACAGCCCGGCGGCGTAGGCGGTGAACACCCCGCAGCCCAGCACCGCCAGTGCAAAGACCATGATGACCTGCTTGCGGCTGTCTCCCCCCTCGGGCAGCACCTCAAGGATGGTGGGCGCGCGCATCATCAGGGCGTAGGCGGTGATGAGCAGCGTGGAAAAAAAGCAGCACCCGGCCAAAAGGGCGTAACGGCTGCGGCCGCGGCTGCGCAGCCGGGCCCACACGGAAGTAAAGCTGTTCACGGCGGCTCACTCCTTTCCCATTTCCCGGATGGCGTCCAGCAGCAGGTCCTGAAACGCGCTGCGCTCCATGCCGCCCTTTTCCAGCGTGCGGCGCACCCGGCCGTCCTGCAAAATGACCACCCGGTCGCAGTGGGAGGCGGCGTAGGAGTCGTGGGTCACCATGAAAATGGTGGCCCCCAGCGCCTGCCGGGCCTGCTCAAAGGTGCGGATGACCGCCCGGGCGGACTTGGAGTCCAGGTTGCCGGTGGGTTCGTCCGCCAGCACCAGCAGCGGATGGTTGATGAGCGCCCGTGCCACCGCCGTGCGCTGCTTTTCGCCGCCGGAGATCTCGGCGGGGTATTTGTCCCGGATGCCGCCGATGCCGAACACATCGCACAATTGGTCCGCCCGGGCCTCAGCGGTGCTGTTGATGTGCCCGCTCAAAATAGCCGGCAGCAGGATGTTCTCCCGCACCGAGAGGCCGTCCAGCAAAAGAAAATCCTGAAAGACGAAGCCCAGTTTCCGGTTGCGCACCCCGGCCAGTTCGTCCTCCTTCAGCCGGGCCAGCTCCACCCCGTCCAGCAGGATGCTGCCGGAGTCGGCGGGGGTGTAGCAGGAGATGCAGTTGAGCAGGGTGGTCTTGCCGGAGCCGGAGGGCCCCATCACCGCCACGAACTCGCCTTTTTTCACCGTCAGGCTCACCCCGCTCAGCACGTCGTAGGTGGAGCCGCCCACCCGGTAGGATTTGTAAAGGTCTTTCACCGTGAGCATGTCGTGTTCCTTCCTTTCCGGGGCCGAAAAAACGCCCGGCCCTCTGCTTTGAGGGTAACGCCGGCGGCCCGGCGGCGCAAACGGGGCGGTCAAATTCGGGCTGGGCGGGGCCAGCTTTTGCGCGGCGGGGGCGGAGCATGTAAAATTTGGCGGCTCTGCCGTCAAGTTTGGTTTGGCGCTTCGGGCCCCGCCGTGGTACAATACCCGCAGAAACCCGGAAAGGAGGGGAGCGCCGTGCTTCGCATCGGCATCTGTGACGACGTGTACGACGCCCGGCTGGTGCTGCGGGCCGCGCTGGAGCGCGCGGCGGAAAAGCGCCGCATCACTGCCGCGTTCTTTGAATTTTCCGCCGGGGAGAACCTGCTGCGCTGGCTGGAAGGCCACGCGGGGGAGCTGGACCTGGTGTTCCTGGACCTGGAGATGGGCGAGGTGGACGGCATCGAGACCGCCCGGCGGCTGCGGGCGGCGGACGAGGGGCTGCAGATCGTGTTCGTCACCGGCCATGCCGACCGTGTGTTCGACGGCTACGGCGTGGGGGCGCTGGGCTATCTGCTCAAGCCCCCGGCCCCCGAGGCGCTGGAGGAGATGCTGGACCGGGCCGGGGCGGCGCTGTGCCGCGCGCTGGAGCGGGCCTATGTCTGCCGCAGCGGCGAGGTGTATTACCGCATCCCCCTGCAAAAGATACTTTACTTTTCCTCCGACCGGCGGCAGGTGACCTGCGTGACGGCGGACCGTTCGTATACCTTTTACGGCAAGCTGGACGACGTGGCCGCCCAGCTGGGGGCGGATTTTGTGCGGGTGCATCAGCGGTATCTGGTGCGGGCGGCGGCAGTGGAGCGGCTGGAGGGCGCGGAGGTCTATCTCGCGGGCGGCGCTTCGCTGCCGGTGAGCCGCTCCTGCCGGCAGGGGGCGCTGCTGGCCATGGCCCGGGCGGAACTGGGGGACTGACGCGATGGATGAACTGCTTCTGATTTTTCTGAGCCTTGCCTGCTCCGCCTGCATCGGCGCGCCCGCCTTTCTGCTTTGCCGCCCCTTTGCCGACCTGCGGGGCCGCCGGTGGCAGAAAGCGCTGATGCTGGTGGGCCTGGGCTACATGGGCAGCCTGCCCATCTGGGTGGGGGACCCGAACCTGCTCTACGCGCTGCCGGTGTTCCTGGCGGCGTTTTTGCTCTGCACCCGGGGCGACCTTGCGGGGCGGCTGGCGGTGGGGGTCATCCTCTTCTGCCTCATCATGTCGCTGAGCGCCCTCATCGACAACTACGCGGCGGAGGTGCTCTGGGGCGGCTTCACCAGCGACGTGTTCTCCCTCATGCTGCGCGCCGCGGCGCTGACCGGGGTGTGGCTCGTGCTGAAAAAACGCCTGCCGGAGCAGCCGGTGAGCCTTTCGCCCCGGCTGTGGCGGCTGGTGCTGGGCCTTGCGGCCATGCCCCTGTGCTCGCTGGCGGCGGTGGTGTTGCTCACCGGCGGGGCGGAACCCTCGCCCCAGGTGGACGGTCTCGCCTTGAAAATGGGCCTTGCGGTGCTGCCGGTGGCGCTGGCCACCTCGGTGCTGCTGCTCTTTGCCATCCTCGTGCTGGCCGAGCACGAAACGCTGGAACAGGCCCGGCGGCTGGCCTCTCTGCGGGAGGCCTATTATCAGGCCCTCCGCGCCCGGGAGAGCCAGGTGCGCCAGCTGCGCCACGATCTGCGCAACCACCTCTCGGTGCTGGGCGGGCTGATGGAGCAAAAGCGCTGGGCGGAGGCCTGCGCCTATCTGGACGAGCTGGGCCGCCAGGAAGGGCTGCAAGGCCCCGTGCGCTTTTGCGAGAACGAGGCGGCCAACGTGGTGCTGGCGGTGAAGGCGGCGGAGCTGGAGCAGGCGGGCGTGCGGGCGGATTTCAAGGCCCAGCTGCCCTCCTCGCTGCCCCTGTCGGACACCGACCTCTGCGCCCTTTTGGGCAACGCGCTGGACAACGCCCGGGAGGGCGCGGCCCGCTGCCCCGACCCCTGGGTGCGCCTGCGCTGCCGGCAGGATAAGGGTCTGTTCATGCTGCGGGTGGAAAACCCCGTTTCCGGCCCGGTGGACCCGGATCTTGCCACCACCAAGGCGGACCGCGCCGCCCACGGCTTCGGCATCCCCGGCATGCGGGAGATCGCGCAGCGGTGCGGCGGAACATTGCAGGCCGGGGCCGATCAGGGACGCTTCTGCCTGCTGGTCAGCCTGCCCTCCGTGCAAAGCTGAACCGCCCGCCCCCGTGCCATCGGGAGGGATGCGCCCGGCCGCTGCCCGTTTGCGCCGGGCCGCCCTCCCGCATTTTCCCTTGACAAAGAGGAGGAGAGTGTGGTATCCTGTACCGTGGTTAGCCAAGACTAACCAACTTTTTTGGATTTGAAGTTAGATAAAACTAACATTGCGCCCGAAGGCGCGGGGGGAGAGAAACGATGATCAACACACGGCTGATCGGCATGGTCAGCGAGAGCAAAAAGTACATCGCGGCGGGGGTGGCGTTCCAGTGGGTGTCGCTGGCGGCGAATATCCTGCTCACCGGCGCGGTCTGCCGCCTGCTGGCGGCGCTGTGGGCGGGCACGGCCGACCCGGCCGGCCTGCTGCGACTGGGTGCGCTGGCCGCCGCCGCGCTGGCGGTGCGCTTTGGCTGCACCCTGGCCTCGGCGGGCATGAGCTGGCGGTCCAGCCGGGCGGTGAAGGCAAAACTGCGCCGCCTTATCTATGAAAAGCTGCTGCGGCTGGGCGCGGCGGGCCGGCAGCAGGTGCGCACCAGCGAGGCCGTGCAGGTGGCGGTGGAAGGGGTGGACCAGCTGGAGGTCTACTTCGGCCAGTACCTGCCTCAGTTCTTCTACGCCATGCTGGCGCCGCTCACCCTGTTCGCGGTGCTGGCCCCGGTGGATGTGACGAGCGCCGTGGTGCTGCTGGTGTGTGTGCCGCTCATCCCGGTGTCCATCGCGGCGGTGCAGACCTGGGCCAAAAAGCTGCTGGGCCGCTACTGGGGGCAGTACACCGCCCTGGGCGACACTTTTCTGGAAAACCTGCAGGGTCTGACCACCCTGAAAATTTACGGCGCGGACGGGCAGAAGCACGCCGAGATGAACCGGCAGGCCGAGCAGTTCCGCCGCATCACCATGAAGGTGCTCACCATGCAGCTGAACTCCATCACCATCATGGACCTCATTGCCTACGGCGGCGCGGCGGCGGGCATGGCCCTGGCGGTGAGCCGTTTTGCCGCCGGCCGGGGGGACCTGGCGGGGGCGCTGTTCATCATTCTGCTGGCGGCGGAGTTCTTTCTGCCCATGCGCCTTTTGGGCAGCTTCTTCCACGTGGCCATGAACGGCATGGCCGCGGCGGAGCGCATTTTCCGCCTGCTGGACCTGCCCGAAGCGCCTGCGGCGGGCGGGCAGGTGCCCGAAGAGGGCGGCGTCGCTCTGCGGGGCGCGGCCTTTGCCTATGAGGCGGACCGCCCGGTGCTGCGGGGCGTGACCATGGAATTCCCGGCGGGCAGCTTCACCGCCGTGGTGGGCGAGTCCGGCTGCGGCAAGTCCACCGTGGCCTCGCTGCTCACCGGCCGACGCCGCCCGGATGAAGGCAGTGTCACGGTGGGCGGGCGCAGCCTTTCGGACATCGACGAGGCGGCCCTGGCCCGGCACATCACCTATATCTCCCACAACAGCTACCTGTTCAAGGGCACCGTGGCGGAGAACCTGCGCATGGCCCGGCCGGATGCGCCGGACGAGGCTCTCTGGCAGGCGCTGGAGCAGGTGAACCTTGCGGACTTTGTGCGCGGGGAAGGGGGCCTGGACGCCCCGGTGGCGGAGAAGGGCTCGAATCTCTCCGGCGGCCAGTGCCAGCGCCTTGCCCTGGCCCGGGCCCTTTTGCACGACAGCCCCGTTTACATCTTCGACGAGGCCACCTCCAACATCGACGTGGAAAGCGAAAACGACATCATGGCCCGCATCACCGAGCTGGCAAAGAGCAAAACGGTCATCCTCATCTCTCACCGGCTGGCCAACGTGGCCGGAGCGGACAAGCTCTATGTGCTGGAGAACGGCCGGGTGGCGGAAGAGGGCGGCCACGCCGAACTGCTGGCCCGGGGCGGGGTTTATGCCCGCCTGTGGAACGCCCAGCAGGAACTGGAACAGTATAAAAGGGGGGACGCGGTATGAAAAAGGAACGAAGCGGCTTTGCCGTGATGGCCCGGCTCATTGGGCTGGTAAAACCTCTGGCGGGCTACATGGCGCTGGCCGTCCTGATGGGGCTGGCGGGGCACCTGTGCGCCTCCTTCATCACCATCTTTGGGGTGTTCGGCCTGCTGCGGGTGCTGGGCCTGGGCGGCCCGCTGCCCCTGCCCGCCCTCTTCGCCGCCGCGGCAGTCATGGCCCTGGCCCGGGGGCTGCTGCGCTACGGCGAGCAGGCCTGCAACCACTTCATCGCCTTCAAGCTGCTGGCCCTTCTGCGGGATAAGGTGTTTGCCGCTCTGCGGCGGCTGGCCCCCGCCAAGCTGGAAGGGCGGGACAAGGGTGACCTGATTTCGGTCATCACCAGCGACATCGAGCTGCTGGAGGTGTTCTATGCCCACACCATTTCGCCCGCCGCCATCGCGCTGCTTTTCTCGGCGGGCATGACGGTGTTCATCGGCGCGGCGCACCCGCTGCTGGGGGCCATCGCCCTGGCCGCCTACCTCACGGTGGGGGTGCTGGTGCCGCTGGCCGCCAGCAAGGCCGCCGGCGGGGCGGGCATGGAGTTCCGCCGCCGCGCGGGGGAACTGTCCGCCTTTGTGCTGGACAGCCTGCGTGGCCTGCCGGAGATCCTGCAGTACGGCGCGGGCGGCCGCCGCCTTGCGGAGATGGAGCGCCGCACCGCCGAGCTGGCGGAGCACGAAGGGCGCATGAAGCGCACCGCGGCCTTCAATGCCGCCGTCACCAACACCCTCATCCTGGTGTTCGATCTGGCGATGCTCTTCGCGTCGGCGGCGCTGTGCATGTCCGGCCGGCTGGAGTTTGCCGGCGCGGCGGTGGCCACCGTGGCGCTGATGAGTTCCTTCGGCCCGGTGGTGGCTCTGGCCAACCTGGGCGCCGGGCTGCAGAACACCTTTGCCGCCGGCAACCGGGTGCTGGACATCCTGGAAGAGACCCCCGTCACGGCGGAGGTGGAAGGCTGCCCCGCCACCGGCTTTTCCGGCGCGAAGGTGGAAAACGTGACCTTCTCCTACGGCGACGAGCTCATTCTGGACGACCTTTCCCTGGACATCCCTCAGCACAGCGTCATCGGCGTCGTGGGCCGCAGCGGCAGCGGCAAATCCACCCTGCTCAAGCTGCTCATGCGCTTCTGGCAGGTGCGTCAGGGCCAGGTGGAAATTTCGGGCCGGCCCATCGACGGGGTGAACACCGCCGACCTGCGGGCCATGGAGGCCTATGTTACCCAGGAGACCCACCTCTTCCGGGATTCCATCCGGGCAAACCTGCGGATTGCAAAGCCCGGCGCCACCGACGCGGAAATCGAGGCCGCCTGCAAAAAGGCGGCGGTGCACGACTTCATCCAAAGCCTGCCCCAGGGCTACGACACCCCGGTGGGCGAGCTGGGCGAGACCCTCTCCGGCGGCGAGCGCCAACGGCTGGGCCTTGCCCGGGCCTTCCTTCACGACGCGCCCTTCCTGCTGCTGGATGAGCCCACCAGCAATCTGGACAGCCTGAACGAGGCGGTCATCCTGCGCTCGCTGGGGCAGGAGAGCACAGGACGCACGGTGGTGCTGGTGAGCCACCGGCGCAGCACCCTGCGCATCGCCGACCGGGTGGTGAGCGTGGAGCGTGGGCGGCTGAGCTGATGGACCTGCAAAGCAAACGCCGGCGGGAAAAGCAGGTGGTGGAGGCTATGATACGCCTCTACTGCCGCAAAAAGCACGGCGGCCGAAAGGAGCTCTGCCCCGAGTGCGCGGCCCTTCTGGACTATGCCTGCCAGCGCAGCGACCGCTGCCCCTTCATGGAGACAAAGACCTTCTGCTCCAACTGCAAGGTCCACTGCTACCGCCCCGAGATGCGCCGGAAAATACGGGAAGTGATGCGGTTTTCCGGCCCGCGGATGCTGCTGGCCCACCCGGTGCTGGCGGTGCGGCATCTCATCGAGAGCCGCCGGGAGAAAAAACAACAGGAGAGTGTTTGATGAAACTGAAAAAAGCGATGTATCTCACCCTGGGCTTTTTGGGCCTGGCGCTGGGCGCCGTGGGCGCGGTGCTGCCCCTGCTGCCCGCCTTCCCCTTCCTTTTGCTGGCGGCCTTCGGCTTTGGCAAAAGCAGCGAAAAGCTGAACAACTGGTTCAAAAACACCCGCCTTTACCGCGAGAATCTGGCGGACTATGTGGCGGGCAAAGGCATGACCCGCAGGACCAAGATACGCATCATGGTCACCGTGACCCTGCTCATGGCGGTGGGTTTTGCCATGATGCACGCCGTGCTCGTCGGGCGCATCATCCTGGGGGCGGTGTGGGTGTTCCACATCCTCTATTTCACCTTCGGGGTGCGCACCATCCCCGCCGAGTGATTTTGGGGCCGGGATTGATTTCGGTCGGCGGTGTGCTACAATAGGGGGCAGAAAAACCAACGACGGAAAAGGAGCGATGCCCCATGCCCATTCTGAAACTGAAGCCCGCCTGCAAGGACTATCTTTGGGGCGGCAGCAAGCTGCGGGAGGAGTACAACATCTCCTCTGATTTGAATCCGCTGGCGGAGGCCTGGGTGCTCTCCTGCCACCCGGACGGGCCCAGCGTGGTGGAAAACGGGCCCGACGCGGGTCTGACCCTGCCCCAGTACATCGAAAAGCACGGCAGGGGAGTGCTGGGCAAAAGCTGCGCCCGGTTCGAGGATTTCCCCATCCTCGTCAAGTTCATCGACGCGAAGGGCGATCTGTCCATTCAGGTGCACCCGGACAACGCCTACGCCCTGGAGCACGAGGGCCAGTACGGCAAGACCGAGATGTGGTACGTGCTGGAGGCGGAGCCGGACGCCTTCCTTTATTACGGCTTCAAGCACCCCATCGCCAAAGAAGAATACAAAGAGCGCATCGAGAACAACACCCTCACCGAGGTGCTGAACGCCGCCCCGGTGAAGAAGGGGGACGTGTTCTTCATCCCGGCGGGCACGCTGCACGCCATCTGCAAAGGCATTGTGATTGCAGAAATTCAGCAGAACTCCAACGTCACCTACCGGGTCTGCGACTACGGCCGCCTGGGCGCGGACGGCAAGCCCCGGCAGCTGCATGTGGCCCAGGCGCTGGAGGTGACCCGGTGCGTGCCGCCCCAGCCCCAGGACTTCGGCGGGCATCTGGCGGCCTGCCAGTACTTTGTGGCGGACGCGGTGCAGGGCGGCGCCGAAGGCATGTGCGACGACAGCTCCTTCACCAGCCTGCTCATCACCGGCGGGGAGGGCGTTCTTTCCTGCGGCGGCGAGGAACTGGCGGTGCGCAAGGGCGACAGCCTCTTTCTGCCCGCCGGCAGCGGCGGGTGGTCCCTCGCCGGCACGGCTTCGGCACTGGTGTGCCGTGTGCCTGCCCCACGGAACTGACCATCTGAAAAGCCTCTGCGCAAATGCGCAGAGGCTTTTCAGATTTTGCAAAAGATATCACAAACTGGGGGTTGCGCAAAGATTTTTAACACTCCTGCGTTTTGATGCAAACTTGGCGGCAATGCGTTGACGTTGCACACGGTTATTGTATAATTAGTACCAGGGATTTTTAAGGCCGCCGGATAAACGGTTCGAGCGGCGCATTTTTGCCGCCCGGGAAGGGCAAAAAACGGCCCAAAAATGGATGCAGCGGGCGCAAAGCCCCCTTCGAAAAGGCGAAAACATACAGGAAACAACGCAACGAGAGGCAGGAACATTTATGAAGCATTACCTCGGCATCGACCTTGGCGGCACCAACATCGCCGCCGGCGTCATCGATGAGAACCACCAGTTCGTTGCCCGCCACAGCGCGCCCACCAGGGGCGCCCGCCCCTTTGAGGCGGTGGTGCGCGACATCGCCGCCGCCGCCCGCGCGGTGGTGAAACAGGCCGGTCTGACGGAGAAGGACATCGGGTATGCGGGCATCGGAGCGCCCAGCACCATCGAGCCCGGCACCCAGCGCGTCGTGTTCGCCAACAACCTCGGCTGGAAGAAGGCCGACCTTGTGGGCGAGTTCAAAAAGCACTGGGACGTTCCTGTGCACATCGCCAACGACGCGGATTGCGCCGCCCTGGCAGAGTCCATCGCGGGCGCCGCGAAGGGCTATGACAACGTGCTGATGCTGACCCTCGGCACCGGCGTGGGCGGCAGCTTCGTGATGAACAGGAAAATTTATCTGGGCGGCAACGGCTACGGCTGTGAGCCCGGCCACTCCATCCTGGTCTACAACGGCGTGCAGTGCACCTGCGGCCGCAAGGGCTGCCTGGAAGCCTACGCCTCGGTAACGGCCCTCATCCGCGAGACCATCGAGATGATGGCCGCCTGCCCCACCAGCCTGATGTGCGAGATGTGCGGCGGCAACATGAGCCGCGTCAGCGGGCGCACCGCCTTTGACGCCGCCAAACAGGGCGACGAAGCCGCGCTGCAGGTGGTCCACAACTATGTGGAATATCTGGCCGCGGGCATCGGCAGTCTGGTCACCGCCTTCCGGCCCACCGTGGTCATCCTGGGCGGAGGCCTGAGCAACGAGGGCGAATACCTCCTGGGCCCGGTGCGCCGCCGCGTGAGCGAGACGGTGTATGCCTCCGACCTGATGGACCCGCCCGCGATCCTCAAGGCCACCCTGGGCAACGACGCGGGCATCATCGGCGCCGCGCTGCTGGGCGCGTAACGCCGGCATCTGCAAGCAAAGACCCCCACAGCACTCTTGTGGGGGTCTTTTTCGCAAAAGAGAGGGGAATCAAGATGAAGGTGCGTTTTGGCATCATCGGCAGCAATTTCATCGTGGACTGGTTTCGCGAAGCCGCGGCCCTCTGCCCGGACTGCGAGCTGACCGCGGTGTATTCCCGCACCAAGGAGCGGGCGGAGATGCTTGCGCGGGAGTGGGGCGTGCCCCATGCCCACCACACGCTGGAGAGCCTTGCGGCGGACGAGACGGTGGACGCGGTGTACATTGCCAGCCCCAACGTCTGCCATGCCGAGCAGGCCATTCGAATGATGGAGGCGGGCAAGCACGTGCTGTGCGAAAAGCCCATGGCCATCGACGCCGGGCAGCTGGCGCAGATGGAAGCGGCGGCCAAGGCCAACGGCGTGGTGCTGCTGGAGGCCATGCGCAGCGCCCACGGCCCGGTGGTGCCCGCCCTGCGCAGCGCCATGGAAGAAATCGGCCCCATCCGCGGCGCGTCCTTCTCCTACTGCCAGTATTCCTCCCGCTACGACAAATGGAAGGCGGGCATCGTGGAGAACGCCTTTGACCCGACGATGGGCGGCGGCGCTCTCACCGACCTGGGCGTATACTGCGTGCACATACTGGTCATGCTGCTGGGTCAACCCCGCGCCATCAGCGCCCACGCCGATTTCCTGCCCGGCTCCATCGACGCCATGGGCGACCTCACCGCCCGGTATCCCGGCTTCAATGCCAGCCTGACCTACAGCAAGATACACGAGAGCAGCTGCCCCTGCGAGGTGGCCGGCGAAAACGGCACCATCCAGTTCGGCCCGGTGGGCGCGCCCCGATGGGCACGCTGGAAAAAACGGGGCGGGGAATGGAAAACGATAGGGCTTGCTATTTGCGACAAGGACATGTATTATGAGATAGAAGACTTTATCGCCATGGTGCGGGGCGAACTGGACCCGGCGCCCTGGCGGCGTTGGTCCGGGATGGCCGCGAAGCTCCTGGACGAAGCCCGCAGTCAGGCGGGGATCGATTATCGGCCGCATGCTCCGCGGCCGGAAGAAACGAGGGATTTTGTATGATCGCATCGGAACGCAGCCTGTACATCCTGCGCGCGATCCATGAACGAGGCGTTATCAACCTGAAAGAGGTGGCAGTGGAGCTTGGCACCTCGGAAGCCACCATCCGCCGCGACCTGGAAAAGCTGGAGCGGGCGGGCAAGCTGACCCGCGTCCAGGGCGGCGCCACCAGCAACGGCGGCGGCGAGGAAAGCGGCGACATGAGCGAGCTGGCCATGCGCAGCAAAATGCAGATCAACCATGCCGAAAAGCTGGCCGTGGCCGCCGAAGCGGCGAAAAACGTGCAGGACGGCGACACCGTTTTTCTGGACTGCGGCACCTCCATCGCGCCGCTGGGCGCCATCCTGATGCGGCGCAAGGTGCGCATCGTCACCTACAGCACCCTGCTGCTGAGCCAGGTGAAGATGCCCAAGGCCGAGCTGGTGATGCTGGGCGGCTCCTACGACCCCCACCACAGCATCTTCACCGGCACCATGGCCGAGCAGATGCTGCGCAGCTTCCGCTTTGAGCACGCCTTCATCGGCTGCTACGGCGTGTCCCTCACCGAGGGCAAGTGCTACGACCTGGACATGGCCAGCACCAACATCAAGCTCATCGGCATGGAGAACGCCGTGCACCGCTACCTGCTGCTGGACGACTCCAAACTGGAGAAGCGGGGCTTCTACGGATTTGCCGACCTGGCAGCCTTCGATCAGGTGTACTGCACCCGCCCCCAGCAGCCTATGGACCTTCCGGGGAATTTTGCACTCGTTCAAAAATGAACAAAAATGTTCAATTTTGAAAAGAATAGTATTAAAAATGCAAACCGCTTGCGCTATTATTGTTATGGAAACAAGGGCTCGGCGGTTTGCATTTTTTTGCATCCGCGGCAGCGCAGGGGCTCGCCCCATAAGTACGGCGCACCGCGGCCGGAACGGCGGCTTTCCGCCCGGCGGGGTGGGGAAAGGAAGGAATCATGAAAACCCAGGATCCGAAAAAGCGCGCCATCCTCGAAAGCTTCAAAAACGGCCTCATCGTGTCCTGCCAGGTCCAGTGGGACGATCCCATCTACACCGATGACATGGTGGTGAAAATGGCCGAGGGCGCCCGCTGGGCCGGCGCCGTGGGCATCCGCGCCAACTCTCCCGAGCAGATCCGCGCCATTAAGGAGAAGGTGGACCTTCCCATGATCGGCCTTTACAAAATTTGGCACGACGACACCGACGTGTTCATCACCCCCACCCTGGAGGCCGCCCGCGAAGTGTGGGAGGCCGGCGCCGAGATCATCGCGCTGGACTGTACCGACCAGATCACCCACGAGGGCCGTCCCGCCTGGGAGTTGCTGCCCATCGTGAAGAAGGAAATTCCCGAGGCGATGATCTTCGCCGACGTCTCCAACTACAACGAGGCCAAGCGCGCGGTGGAGCTGGGCGCGGACATCGTGGGCCCCACCCTCTACGGCTACACCAAGGAGACCGCCTCCATCGAGTATCCCGACCTGCGCGAGTTTGCCCGCATGTGCCGCGACATGGGCGACGAGGCATACTTTGTGATGGAGGGCCACATCTATTCGCCCGAGGACGCCATCAAGTGCCTGTGCCTGGGCGCCCACAGCGTGGTGGTGGGCAGCGCCATCACCCGCCCGCACCTGACCGCCAAGCGCTTTGTGGACCTGATGAGCGGCTATCAGAACAACTGGCGCGACGCCGAAAAGAGCAAACACCAGAAGAAGTAAGCATCCTTAGATAAAAGAAGGGGACCGACATGGCAAAATTCAATGTGGACGGCATTCAAAATGTGGAAGTCAGCAAAAAGCTGCCTCCCCAGATGTCTCCCAGCGAACAGCTGGCGCTCATGCAGCGGTACACCGACACCCACCGCGCCTGCGCGGACCTGAGCAAGGAAGAGAGGGAAGTGCGCTGCCTGCGGGTGCTGTATCCCGCGCTGCTGCGCCGGATGGAGCCGGGCGACCTGTTCCTGGGCCGGCTGGACTTTCTGCCCATCGGCTTCGGCTGCGTCACCTCTCTGGGCGGCGTGGGGCACTACTGCGTGTTCGGCAAGCTGAAGGCCATGCGGGAGACCCTGCCCACCGAGGCAGAAAAGCAGCAGCTGGACGCGCTGTATCAGTACTGGCTGGACCATGACTGCAAGACCATCTACTGCAATGAGGTGCTGATCGACGACGTGATCGGCCGCTTCATCGACTGCGAGACCCCCCTCATCGCCACGGCGCGCCTTTCCGGCATGATGCTGGACTACGAGGCGCTGCTCAGCGGCGGTGTGGACGGCCTGCGCGCGCGCATCGACGCGGGCGCGGCGGCCAACGGCGAGAACGCCTTCTACGCCGCCTCCCGGCAGGCACTGGACCTGTTCTGCACCTGCGCGGAGCATCTGCGCGGTGAGGCTTTGGAGGCGGCCAAAACCGCCGAAGGCCCCCGTGCCGCCCAGCTGAACGCCATGGCCGCGGTGCTGGCCAACATCCAGCACGGCGCGCCCAAGACCTTCCCGGAGGCGTTGCAGCTGTTCTGGCTCTACGCGCTGATGGCGGGCGTCATCAACTACGGCCGCCTGGACGACCTGCTGGGGCCCTACCTCGCGGCGGACCTGGAAGCGGGCCGCCTCACCGAGGACGAGGCCTATGAGTACGTCAAGTGCCTGTGGCGGATGATCGAGAACCGCCGCACCACCGTCAACGGGCGCATCATCGTGGGCGGCCGCGGCCGCAAGCACCCCCGCGAGGCGGACGTGTTCCTGCGCCTTGCCATGCGGGCGGCCACCGAGCTGCGCTATGTGGAGCCCCAGTTCACCCTGCGCGTCACCAAGGACATGCCGGAGGAGATCTGGGATTCCGCCCTGGAGGCGCTGGGCCGCGGGGCCGCCTATCCCACCCTCTACAACGACGACGTGAACGTGCCCGCGGTGTCCTACGCCATGCGGGTGGACGAAAAGACCGCCGAGCAGTATGTGCCCTTCGGCTGCGGCGAGTACGTCATCGCCGGCCAGAGCACCGGCACCCCCAACACCTGCATCAATATGCTCAAGCTGCTGGAGATTTCCCTCAACGAGGGCATCGACCCCATGGACGGCAAGGACAAGAGCGACGGCGTGCCCCTGGCCCCGGCCAGCGAACTGCACACCTTCGAGGAGCTGTGGGCGCAGTACACCCGCCTTGTGGACCACTACCTTGACCTTTCCATCCACGCCCAGGTCCATTCCTACGAGGTCATGCGCCGTCAGGTGAGCTTTTTGTTCACCAGCCTGCTGATGGACGACTGCATCGCCCGGGGCAAGGCCGTGCTGGACGGCGGCGTGCGCTATCTGGGCGGCACCAACGAGACCTACGGCAACATCAACACCTCCGACGCGCTGTGGGCCATCAAGGACCTGGTGTACGACCAGAAGAAGTACACCCTGCCCCAGCTGGTGGCCGCGGCCAACGCGGACTTCGCCGGCGCGGAGGACATCCGCACCGCCCTGTGGAAGTGCGACAAGTACGGCAACGACCTGGACACCGCCGACGGCATGGCCGACCGGCTGTATCAGTTCGTGGCAAACGGCGTGCGGGACCGGGGCATCGCCGCGGGCATGCAGTACTACCTCATCGTTATCAGCAACAACCAGCTGAACACCGAGTGGGGCCGCCGCACCGCCGCCTCGCTGGACGGCCGCCATGCGGGCCAGTACATGAACCCCGCCAACAACCCCCAGGGCGGCGCCAACACCCACGGCCCCACCGCCATGCTCAACTCGCTGGCCAAGTTCGACGCCCGCCTCCACGGCGCGTCGGTGCAGAACATCAAGTTCGCCACCTCCTTCTTCCGGGAGAACCGGGAGAAGATAAAGGCCATGTTCAAGACCTACTTTGCCCGGGGCGGCTGCCATCTGATGGTCACCGTCATCGACCACGGCGTTCTGGAGGACGCGGTGGCCCATCCCGAGCGCTACCCCGACCTCATCGTGCGGGTCAGCGGCTTCTCGGCGGTGTTCGTCAATCTGGAGCCGGACATTCAGCAGGAGCTGATGAGCCGGGTCATGTATGAATGAGAGGCGCGCCATGACAAAGACCCTGCGGGTGATGGATGTGGAGCGGTTCGCCACCAAGGACGGGCCGGGCATCCGCACCACCGTGTTTTTAAAAGGCTGCCCCCTCCACTGCCCCTGGTGCGCAAACCCCGAGTCCCAGAGCGCGGCGGCCCAGCTTTTGTGGTTTTCCAATAAGTGCACCGCCTGCGGCGGCTGCCTGACCGCCTGCGGACAGGGGGCCAGAAGCGGCCGCCCGGGGGAAAAGCCCCGGCTGGACCGGGCAAAGTGCATCGCCTGCGGCGCATGCGCGGCGGTCTGCCCCGCCGGAGCGCTGCAGATTTCGGGAACCGAGCGCACCCCGGAATCACTGCTGGAAGAGGTGCTGCGGGACGCGGACTATTATGAGACTTCCGGCGGCGGCGTCACCGTCTCCGGCGGCGAGCCGCTGACCCAGCCCGAGGCGCTGGCGGAGTTTCTCTCCCTCTGCAAGCAGCACGGCCTGCACACCGCCGCCGAGACCTGCGGCGCGTTTACGCCCGCGGCGCTGGAGACCTGCGCGCCGTATCTGGACCTGTTCCTCTTCGATTTGAAGAGCGCCGACAGCGCCCGCCTTGCCGAAGTGACCGGCGCGGACCTCGACCGTGTGACCGCCAACCTGCGGCGCGCGGTGGAGCTGGGCCGGGAGGTGGTGGTCCGGGTGCCGGTGATCCCCGGCTTCAACCACGACGAGGCCAGTATGAAGGGCATCTTTGCCCTGGCGCTGGACTGCGGCGCAAAGCGGCTGGACCTCTTGCCCTACCACACGCTGGGCAAAAACAAGTACGCCGCGCTGGGCCGGGACTACCCGCTGGGCGACACCCCCATGCTCACCAAAGGGGAAGTGGAACCCTGGCGGCAGCTGGCCTGCTCCATGGGGCTGGACGCCCGGGTGGGCGGCTGAACAACAAAACAAAAGACCGCCGCATCGGTGTTCCGATGTGCACCTGTAAACTGAAAGTAGACACTCACAAAAGTGTGGGTGTCTACTTTTTTCGTGGTAAGAAGAAGAAAAGGAGGTAGAAAAATGGGAAAGAAAGGGACACCGCATCGAAAGTGG